>JAHYIT010000022.1 GCA_019429205.1 Mariniphaga sp.
GCGCTCATTCAACATTGGAAGAACCGTTTCTATCCGTGCTTTTATAATGTCATCTTTTTCCATTGTCTTTTTTGACAAAGGTAACTTTTTTATTTATATTTTGAGTATATTAATTATTGACAATTCCTAAAAAAGATCGTTATACACCATTGGCAAAAAAAACATTGAATTATTTTGTGGACTACCTGAAAGAATATCCGGTGAAAGAATGGCTTTTTGAGGGAAGAAAGGGCAATCAGTACAGTGTGGAAAGTATTTACAACGTAATTAAAGATAAAGCATCGGCGGCCGGTATCAATAAAAAGGTATATCCCCATATTATGCGCCACAGCTTTGCAACGCATTGTTTGGAACAGGGAATAGACTTAAGGTACATACAGGTGTGGCTTGGTCACGAGAGTTCAAAAACCACGGAAATATACACCCATGTTTCAAAAATAAATTTTGACAAATTTAAAAATCCGCTGGATGAATTATTTTCTGACCCGAAAGGTTAAAGGAACTACTTATTATTTCCAAATAATGGGAATATATGTACTTTTACATAGTCGAAATATAAGTAATACATTTACAACAACGTTATGCATTATATTAAAGAGAGTAACGAATGTTAAAGGAAATATTTCAAATAATATCATTTTATGACAAAGTACGTTGGAATTCGATTTCCAATTACAATTTGATAAACTTCTATAAAACAGACCTTAGTGATGATACAAAACTACTTACTCATTGGCTTTGTTACATCTCAGACAGACAAATGGCATTTGAACGAATTTGGGAAGTCGGGGGATTTGTTTTTTCTGAACTATCCAATAATTTCAAAGAAAATGGCGACTTGAATTTGTTAAATCCAAATCACCCAAATAGTTTTATAAAGAAAAACGAGAAGGGTGGATATACTTTTATAAGTAATTCAATAGTAGATGGAAATTCAATTTTGAAAAAATCGTATGGATACAATGAAACAGATATGGTTGAATTTACTCCACGATATTATCCATCTGATTATTATTCAATTCTCTTCACATTTGACATTTTACGTGAATACAATTTTTCATTGACTAATTATATCGCAGTTCAAATAAATAAATACAGAGAAAATGATGATTTAATTCAACGAGTTTTATTCTCACTTTATCTTTTAACCTATTTTGAAATAGGGCAACCAAGCAAAACAAATATTGCAGACTTTGACGGAAATATAAAAAAATCAAAAAATAGAGCAAAAAAAGTCAAAGCAATATTAATCGATAGTTTTGAAAAAGAATTTATGAATTTCAAGAAAGACATAATATTCAATCAAAAAAGGGCTTGGTGTAGTTTAAGAGATTTTTTTAAATCACCAGAATTTAATTCATATTTTAAAAGTGCATTAAGAGAAGAAAATATTGACTTTGAAGAATTAGAATTGTTTTCATTAAGATCGTTTCAACAATTTGAACTACCCGGAGATGTATGGAATAACAACTCGAAATTCAGAAATTGTATTCTTGAAAACACTGAATATGAAAAATCAAAAAAGAGCCTAAATAAAATTCTCCGAGATTATTTTGAAAAAAGCAAAGACTATTTGGGAAATACTTACCCAGAACAATTTGATATAACATTTGATTTTGTTCCAAGAATGTGTGAAAATAATAATTGTGATATATGCCCGATTGGATTAATAAAAGGAAACGAAAAATCTGACTTTGAAAAAACCTGCGTTATTGACACAAAATATTATTGCCCAGTGGCATTAACAAATTGTAATTATAAAATTGAATGTAATGGAAAAGAATGCGATTTGTTAAAAAATACAATGCCTAACAAAAAATATAGTGCATTTGGCATATAGTACTAAAAATGAAGATTATAGCAATAAATATACATGTTAGTAAATTTAAAATTTGGAGTGTTGAAATGCCAAACGCACCATATTCAAACCGTTATGCACAAGGCTATTAAGATTCATTAAAACAATTTTAAAATGAACATCTATATTTTTAGACCTAATATTAAAAAACTTGAATCGAAAAAAGATATTCAGGGATTAATTGATGTATTGCGCTATAAAAATAAAACTATCTACCTAAATGCTCGACAATCAATTACTAATTTATTGCCCAAAATTATTAATGATGAATTTTTAGTAGCTTTTTTAATTGAAGCACTTGGTAGTGACAAAAAATCAATTTACAATACTGTTTCAGATATTTTAGTTGAAAATATTAATATCATTTCACCTGTAATTATATCAGCTTTAAAAAATGCCTCTCCAAAAATTAAATGGAGAAGTACAGAAATATGTGGAAGAACTAAATTTGTTGGAGCAATAAAAGCAATTGGTTATAATTTATTAAACGATGAAAATGATGAGGTAAAAGACGCTTCAAAATGGGCTCTTGAAAAAATTAATAATACTGAAGCGCAAGATTATTTGATTAAAGCTAAATTTAATCGCAAACATTATGAAAGGTTAGAATACAATACATCTAACGAATTAGAAAGCTCAAATGAAAAGTCAAAATATGATGAATCTAATGAATCAGAAAGCCCAAATCAAAAAGAAATGACACTTTTGGAAGCTACTGAACAAGCGATTCGTTTTGGAGCCAAAGAAGTAGGAACTAGCATAATGCATTATAATATAGAAGATTTTATTAATGTGGCGACTGAATATATGTCTATGTATCCAAATCGAAAAGACGGATGGATAATATCTAAGAAACCAGGAAAACCAGGAAGTATGGGGCGACTTATCCGCTATGAACAAGGGAGGGATGATATGTTCTGGAGTTTTGACTTGTATTGAATTGTAAAGTTTAGTTAATCTTCATATGATTATTGTCAAAATTTTTACTGCTGATGCTGCGTTTCCCGTCTTCCTTCGGGAAAGTGGTAATGCGGGCGTGGTTGGCATGTGCCGAAACGTAACCGTCGGGGATTCGGATAGCGATCCAAACGGCCCCTTTGTTTTTGTTTATTTGCTCTCCGTTTTGGCTGTTCACCTCCAATTCGGTCCCCTTTCCAATTAACTCCATAATCCAAACTTCGTTGGGATCGCCAATAGAGAATGACTCGCCCGAGCTGGCATAGCCGTGTTCTGCAATCAGTTCTGCAATCACTTTAATGGCTTCGCGGGCAGTTTTGGCCCGCTGGGTAGCCAGAAACATCAGTGCGGCATAGTCCATCAGGCCGGTGGTGTCCACCAGTTCGCTGCGACCGCCAAAAGTGGATTCGCCAATGGCCACCTGGTGTTCGTTCATAAAACCAACCGTTTGGTAGGTGTATGGAACCTGGGGTATCTGTCCCAGCGGTTCGGCTGTGCTGCGATCGTAAATGGTAACCATGCTTCCTTCGGGCCAGTGTGTAGCCGGACTAAAGTATAGTTCGCCATACCGTATGTGCGAATCTGCTGCGTAGGTAATCATTGTTGAGCCATCAGCCGAAGCCCCTTTGGTTACCAGAAAATTGGTACAGGCTTTTACCGGAGAAATGAAAAATCCTGACAGAAATACCAGAATCAGACCAATGCGAATATATGTTTTCATAATGATGAATTTTTTTGAGATGGTATGACTTGCAGTCATGCTACCACTTATTTCTAAACAATTAAAATTTTATCTTCTGAATTTCAATAGATTCAGCTTAAAAAAATGTCCCGAAAATACGGGACGAGGGCAAAAATAATTAAAAAGGAGAAACAGGCAAATGACTTAAAAATTACGGAATCTCTTCTTTTCCGTTGGCATATTTGGCAAACCGTCCTTTTTCGCGCGGATGGACATTGTCGTGCCGCTCCCATGGCCAGCCGCCGAACTGCGTTTTGCGGTAATCGGCAAATGCCTGGTGGATTTCTGCCGCGGTATTCATAACAAACGGCCCGTGCTGAACAACCGGTTCGTCAATTGGCATTCCCTGAAGCAGCAGCAAAAAGGCATCTTCATTTCCGTTTTCAATAATCACCTGCTGGTCAGCCAGCAATTCAAGCGATTGATAGGGCTGAATGTCCATTCCTGCGATTTTAAGCTCCGGACCTTTGTAAAAATAGAGCGTTCGGTTTACTTCCGGAGAAGCTGTTGGAACTGTCCATTTGGCGCGGGCTTCCATTTTGATGAGCCAGATGCCCACCTCGTTTTCCGGATTTGCAGCCCATGAGTCGGGTGCAGGATGTGGAGCAGCAGTTTCACCCATTTTGCCGGCAATGAGGGTGATTTCGGTCTTTTTGTTGTTGCTATCGGTTTCGGTAACTACCGGAATATCTTCTGCCCAAAGCATGGTGTAAAACGGTTCGGCAAACTTTTTGGCGCGCGGCAGGTTCAGCCAAATCTGGAACAATTCCAGCGGATTTTCATCTTCTTTGTTCAGCAACGGAAACATTTCGGCATGTTGCAGGCCCGCTCCTGCAGTCATCCACTGCACATCTCCGTTTCCGTACCTTCCTGCTGCTCCGTGCGAATCGGAATGGTCCACAAAACCGTTCAACACAACAGTTACGGTTTCGAAACCCCGATGCGGGTGTGCCGGAAAACCGGGAATTTTTTCACCGTGGTACATGCGCCAACCATCTTTTGTGGTGAAATCCTGTCCAAGATTTCTACCTGCAAGCGAAGCAGCAGGCCCCATCTGTTCATTTCCTTTCGGATAATTATCTAAATGATGGACACAAAATAAAAACGGGTCGCTGGTGTTCCACATAAATCCCAGCGGTTTGATGTTACTTATTAATTTGTTGTACATGGTTTCTTTTTTTTTGACGGCTTTAAATTACCAATTTTTCTTTTAATGCCATTCCAGTAAATGATTTTTCCTGTTTTATCAATTCTTCGGGTGTGCCGGCAAATACCAGTTCGCCGCCTTTATCGCCGCCTTCGGGCCCCAAATCAATTACCCAGTCGGCAGATTTAATTATTTCCAGATTGTGCTCAATAATAATAATGGAATGGCCGCGGGAAATGAGTGCATTAAATGAGTCGAGCAGTTTGCGGATATCGTGAAAGTGAAGTCCTGAAGTAGGCTCATCAAAAATGAAAAGGGTAGGGGAATCTTTCTCCTGCGCCAGAAATGAAGCCAGTTTTACACGCTGACTTTCGCCGCCTGAAAGCGTGCTTGAGGATTGTCCTAGTTTTACATATCCAAGACCGACGTCCTGCAGGGGTTTTAACCGCTTTACTATTTTCTTCTCAACAGATAATTTCCCTTCCGAAAACAGTTCTACCGCTTGGTTTACCGTTAGATTCAGAATATCGTCGATGTTTTTGTCTTTGTAGTGTACATCCAGAATATCTTCCTTGAAACGCTTCCCGCCGCAGCTTTCGCAAACCAGGTAAACATCGGCCAGAAACTGCATTTCAACTTTAATGGTTCCTTCGCCCTGGCACTCGTCGCAACGGCCGCCATCCACATTAAACGAAAAGTGCGACGGTTTCAGTCCCTGAATTTTTGAGGCCTGCTGCTCGGAATACAATTTCCGGATTTCGTCGTAGGCTTTTAAATAGGTTACCGGATTGGAACGCGACGATTTTCCAATGGGATTCTGGTCGATAAATTCTATGGCAGAAATCATTTTATAATCACCTTTTACCGCGTCGTGATGGCCGGTTCTTTCGCCGTAACCACCCTTTATTTTGGTTAACGCCGGAAACAGAATTTTGGATACCAGCGATGATTTTCCCGAACCACTTACTCCGGTAACCACCGTAAGCGTATTCAGCGGAAATTTGACGGTCAGGTTTTTCAGGTTATTTTCACGGGCGCCGAGTATTTCGATGAAATTTGTCCACTTGCGCCGCTGTTTGGGCACTTCAATTTTTTCAACTCCGGTGAGGTATTTTGTAGTGAGGCTTTCCGGTTTTTTCTCCAATTCTTCGTGCGTTCCCTGAAAAACCACCTCACCGCCATGCTGGCCGGCAAATGGCCCGATGTCGATAACCTGGTCGGCTGCACGGATGATTTCCTCGTCGTGTTCTACCACAAAAACCGTGTTGCCGATTTTTTGTAACCTTTTTAATACTTTAATAAGCCGTTGTGTATCGCGTGAATGCAGGCCTATGCTGGGTTCATCCAGAATATAAAGTGAACCCACCAAACTGCTGCCCAGCGATGTGGCCAGGTTGATCCGCTGCGATTCTCCTCCAGAAAGGCTTGAAGAAAGGCGGTTTAGTGTGAGGTAACCCAAACCCACATCACAAAGGAAAATGAGTCGGTTTTTTATTTCGATGAGGATACGTTTGGCAATTGCCTGATCGTGGTCACTCAGTTGCAATCCTTCAAAAAATGTTTTTAATTCTGAAACCGGCATAAGAACCAGCTCTTGAATTGATTTGCCAGTTACTTTTACATAACCAGCCTCTTTTTTCAACCGGGAACCTTTACATTCCGGGCAGGTGGTTTTTCCACGGTAGCGCGAAAGCATCACCCGGTATTGAATTTTATAACTTTTTTCTTCAAGGTATTTAAAAAATTGGTTCAGCCCTTTAAAATGACGATTGCCAGTCCAAAGCAATTGTTTCTGCTCGTCTGAAAGTTCGTAAAATGGTTTGTGGATGGGAAAGCCAAACTGGTTGGCAGAATAAATAAGCTGGTCTTTCCACTTGCTCATTTTTTCACCCCGCCAGCACACAACGGCATCCTGATAAATGGAAAGCGATTTGTTGGGAATAACCAGGTCTTCGTCAATACCGATAACTTTACCGTAACCCTCGCATGTTGGGCAGGCGCCAACAGGATTATTAAAACTGAACGTATGAACTGTGGGTTCTTCAAAATCAATTCCATCGGCTTCAAACCGGTTGGAAAATCTACGAAAAAGAACTTTATCTTCTCTGAATATTTTGATAGCACATTCTCCATGTCCTTCAAAAAATGCAGTCTGTACCGAATCTGCCATCCGGCTTTGGGTATCTTCGTCAGGTTGAACGGCCACCCGGTCTATGATAACATGACATTCTCCGTTGCAAAAGTTTTCTTCGGCGGCTTCGAGCAATTCATCAATCCGTTTGACTTCGTTATTCTGTTCAAGCCTTGAAAAACCCTGCTGCATAAGCAATTCAGCCTCCTGCAGGAGCGAACGTCCGTTTTTGGGTTTTAAGGGAGAAAGAATCATTGCTTTTGTATTTTCCGGAAAGGAAAGCAGGAAATCCACCACATCAGTTACGGTATTCCGGGCCACTTCCTTTCCCGAAACCGGAGAAATGGTTTTTCCCACACGGGCAAAAAGCAGTTTCAGGTAGTCGTAAATTTCGGTTGAAGTACCAACAGTTGAACGCGGATTGCGCGTATTTACCTTTTGTTCGATGGCAATAGCAGGCGGAATTCCTTTAATAAAATCGACTTCAGGCTTGTTTATACGCCCTAAAAACTGCCGGGCATACGAAGAAAGGCTTTCCACATACCTCCGCTGACCCTCGGCAAAAAGGGTATCGAATGCTAATGAAGATTTACCCGAACCAGAAACTCCCGTAACCACAATGAATTGATTCAGAGGGATTTTTAAACTTATGTTTTTCAGGTTGTGAACCCTTGCATGTTCAACCTCAATGTATTTTTCTTTTATGTTTTTAGGCATGGCCTGAATGGAATTCGTAGAAATTTGTTAAAAAAACTTGTTTATTTCGGTAAAATGTTTCATTTTTACCCGTGCAAAATTAAATAAATAGTTTTACTTCAACTTAAAATTGATGCCTATCGAATAAATTTACTTTTTGTTTACAATTAAATAGAAGGTAATGTTCAGGACAAATGCACTGAACGACAATGAGCTCGTTCAACGTTTTATCGAAGGCGATCAAAATTCACTGGAAATTTTAATTTATCGTCATAAAAGCAGAGTGTATTCTTACATTTTGCTGATTGTAAAAAATCAGGAACTGGCAGAAGATATCTTCCAGGAGACATTTATTAAGGTTATTCGCTCCCTTAAAAGAGGGAAATATGTAGAAAACGGAAAATTTGTTTCCTGGGTTTTGCGAATTTCCCATAACCTGATTATCGATCATTTCAGGAAGGAAAAATTGCAGGGTACCATTTCCAATGACAGTCTTGATGTGGATATTTTCAATTCGCAGAAATTTTCTGATTTCACCATTGAAGATGAAATGGTAAATAACCAGATTTTGAGTGAAGTGAAAGAACTCATTAAAGAACTTCCGGAAGATCAGCAGCAGGTTATTTACATGCGCCATTACATGGACTTGAGTTTTAAGGAAATTGCGGAACAGACTGACGTGAGCATTAATACAGCTTTGGGCCGGATGCGGTACGCGTTGATTAACCTGCGAAAGCTCATAAAAGAGAAAAAACTGGAACTCACCCGCATTTAACTTTTGTTAACACAATAACTGTAAGGCAAGGGGCGTTCTGTTGTAAATAATTTATTAAGAATGCCTATGATGAAAAGTTCTACCTTATTTATTGTAAAAAAGTTTAATTACAGTTCAGTTGATGTTACGGAGTTTTCCGGGAATAAAACTGGCAAAAGTTCTGAAGAAATGAAAAGTGCAGGTCACAATCCTTCTGCACAAACAATCCGAAAAATTTTGGATTTTGCCCGTGCCTACAATGTTGTTGAAACAAAAACAGCAGGGCATACTGAAATGATTTTAAATTAACGTAGTTTCAATGCACAATTAGAGGCGTCTGAAGAGGCGCCTTTTTTTGTGCCAAATTTTTTTCTAAAACGCTGTTGCAGTTTTCAAAGTTTCATTATATTTGTGATACTATTTTAATATCATTTTAATCTAAATTTAATGCCATGGAAAAAGATTATACAGGATTGTCAGGGTACCTGTTCGTTTTTCTCGAACTTCTGTTTTTGGTGCTCATTGTTTTTGGTTTTATGCGCGGAATGGTAATTCCTTCTGTAGTTTTAACTGCATTGTTTTTTTTGATTGCACCGGGTTTTACGGTGGTCGATCCCAACCAAAGTTGTGTGATGGTTCTTTTTGGCGCTTATAAGGGAACAATTAAAATCAACGGTTTTTACTGGGTTAACCCGTTTTTTGTACGGAAAAAGATTTCGTTGCGCGCCCGGAATTTCGACAGCGATCCTATAAAGGTGAACGATAAACTGGGGAACCCGATTATGATTGGCGTAGTGCTGGTTTGGAAGGTTGAAAATACCTATAAAGCAGCCTTTGGGGTTGATGAATACGAACATTTTGTGGTGGTTCAGAGCGAGGCGGCCCTTCGTAAACTGGCTGGCATGTATCCGTACGATAATTTTGAAGACGAAGAAGCTGAGCTTACCCTCAGGGAAAGTACCGAAGAAGTCAATGACAAACTGGAAGCTGAAATTAAAGAGCGCCTTGATATTGCCGGAATCCATGTTATTGAAGCGCGGATCAACTACATTGCTTATGCCCAGGAAATTGCTCAGGCCATGCTTAAACGCCAGCAGGCAACCGCCATTGTAGCAGCCCGTTTTAAAATTGTGGAAGGCGCTGTAAGTATGGTGGAAATGGCGCTTGAGGAACTGAGTAAAAAAGAAATTATTGATTTCGATGACGATAAAAAAGCGACCATGGTAAGCAATTTAATGGTAGTGCTTTGTGGTGACAAAGATGTTTCGCCGATAGTAAATGCCGGAACACTCTACCAGTAACAGGTTTTTTAGCCATCAGATGACTATTAAAAAGAAGGAATAGTCATTTGGTGACTTGCATAAAAAGTGAGGTTGAATTAGATGACAAAGAAAAAATCATTTGTATTGCGGATTGATCCGGAGGTGATGAAAGCCGTTGAAAAATGGGCTGCCGACGATTTCAGGAGCATTAACGGGCAACTGGAATGGATCATCCATAATGCATTGAAAGAATCAAAACGATTAAAAACCAAATAAAAAATGATGAAACAGACTTATACATGTCCAAAATGTGGCAACAAAAAAGCAGAAGCTGATAAAATCAGAACAACAGGCGCTGGTTTTACACGCTACTTTAATATCCAGAATCGAAGTTTTACGGCGGTTTCATGCACGAAATGTGGCTACACGGAATTGTACCGCACAGGAAAATCAGGTGGAGGTAAGAATGTACTCGACTTTCTTACCAATTAAAGAATAGTTATTAATTAAACCAATTCTAAATTAAACACAGAAGGAATCTCTTTTTAATAACTTTGGAATTATGTGGTTGATTGTTTTAATCTTGCTCTGGTCAGGTGTTTGGTTGCATTTTTATCCTCAGAAGACATTCATTTGCATTGTTTTTCGATAATTTTTCCTCTGGTTTTTTGTCTTCCCTTCTTTTTTTCTCTTTTGATTTCTTTGTGCTCAATTTTTATATTTGAGGCCTTTTTTAGGAAAAAGGTTAGGGAATCACCTATTTTTGCAGGTGAAATGTGATAAAAAGAAACTTTAATAAATCAATCAGTTTATAGATGAAAGCTTACAAAATTATTGTTTTGGCCAAACAGGTGCCTGACACGAGGAATGTTGGCAAAGATGCAATGAAAGCTGACGGGACAGTGAACAGGGCTGTTCTTCCTGCCATTTTTAATCCGGAAGATTTAAATGCGCTGGAACAGGCTTTGCGCATCAAAGATCAGTTTCCGGGAACAACAGTAAAAATCCTGACCATGGGGCCCGGGCGTGCAGCCGAAATCATCCGGGAAGGATTATTCAGAGGTGCTGATGGCGGTATTTTGCTAACAGACAGGGCATTTGCCGGTTCCGATACGCTGGCAACATCTTATACACTCGGGCAGTCCCTGAAAAAAATGGGAAAAATTGATCTCATTATTGCAGGCCGCCAGGCTATTGACGGCGATACCGCGCAGGTTGGTCCACAAGTTGCTGAAAAACTGGGATGGCTTCAGGTTACTTATGTGGAAGAGGTAATAGAACTAAAAAACGATACCGTTGTGCTGAAACGTCGCCTCGACAGAGGCGTAGAAACGGTGAAATGCAAACTACCGCTGGTAATGACCGTGAACGGCACAGCACCCGAATGCCGGGTTAGAAACGCCAAGTTACTAATGAAATACAAGCGCGCAAAAACCGTTACCGAACTGCAAAAGGAAAATGAAGATTACACCTCACTTTATAACGACAGACCGGATTTGAATATACCGGAATGGACCGTAAACGATATTGAAAATGATGCGACGCAACTTGGATTAAACGGTTCGCCTACTAAAGTTAAATCCATTGAAAATGTGGTACTTCAGGCGAAAGATTCGAAAGTGATTTCGGGTGTTGACGCGGAAATTGAAAATATGATGATTGAGTTGATTAAAAGTCATACCATCGGTTAGTTTTACTTTGAAATAGATTAAAAATGAATAACGTATTTGTTTATTGCGAAATAGAAGACGGCCATGTGGCTGAAGTGAGCCTGGAACTGTTGACAAAAGGGCGATCGCTGGCAAACGAACTGAAATGCGATCTGGAAGCCATTGCCATTGGAAATCAACTCGAGGGGGTTGCCAAACAGGTCATTCCTTATGGCGTTGATACATTGTATCTTGCAGATGATAAAAGGTTGTATCCGTATCAAACCCTGCCACACAATTCCATCGTTGTAAATTTATTTAAAGAAGAACAACCGCAAATTGCATTGATGGGGGCTTCTTCCATCGGTCGCGATCTGGGCCCGCGGGTTTCTTCGGCGCTGCACAGCGGATTAACTGCTGATTGTACGAGCCTTGAAATAGGCGATCATTTCGATAAAAAGGCCGATAAAAATTACAAAAACCTGTTGTACCAGATTCGGCCGGCTTTTGGCGGAAATATTATAGCCACCATTATCAATCCCGATTGCCGCCCGCAAATGGCAACCGTTCGCGAAGGGGTAATGAAAAAAGAAATTCTCGACCCGAAATACAAGGGGAAAGTGGTTAACCTCGATGTGTCGAAATATGTCAGCGATTCCGATTTTGTAGCGGAAATCATTGAGCGCCACATGGAAAAAAGCAAGCTGAACATTAAAGGCTCGCCCATAATTGTGTCCGGTGGTTACGGTGTGGGTTCAAAAGAGAATTTTAAGTTGTTGTACGATTTGGCCGAAGTTTTGGGAGGCGAAGTTGGTGCATCGCGCGCGGCCATAGATGCGGGTTACGTGGAGCATGAAAGGCAGATTGGCCAAACTGGTTTAACGGTTCGTCCGAAATTATACATCGCCTGCGGAATTTCAGGACAGATTCAGCACCGCGCAGGCATGGAACAATCGGCCCAGATTATAGCTATCAACACCGATCCTGAAGCTCCGATTAATTCCATAGCAGACTATGTAATTACCGGAGATATTGCCGATATCATTCCCAAAATGATTAAGTATTACAAAAAGAACACGAAATAATTTAGAAAAAATGGCAAATTTTTATACCGATAACAGCGAATTGAAATTTCATTTGAACCATCCGTTAATGGAGAAAATCGTTCGGATGAAAGAACGGAATTTTTCGTTTAAGGATGAATTTCAGTTTGCACCGCTCGACCACGAAGATGCAATGGGCAACTACGAACTTGTTTTGGAAATTGTGGGAGAAGTTTGTGGCGAAATTGTAGCGCCCAACGCCGAAAGCATTGATGCCGAGGGCCCGCAGGTGGTTGATGGTCACGTGATTTATGCAAGGGGCACCAGCCAAAACCTGAAAGCTTTGAACCAGGCCGGATTGATGGGGATGTCGCTTCCGTATAAATACCAAGGGTTGAATTTTCCGATTGTTCCGTACATTATGGCAGCCGACATTGTTTCACGCGCCGATGCCGGTTTCGTGAATATATGGGGGTTGCAGGACTGTGCCGAAACCATTAACGAATTTGCTTCGGACGAACAGAAAGAAAAATACCTGCCGAGGGTTTGCAATGGCGACACCATGGCCATGGATTTAACTGAACCCGATGCCGGTTCCGACTTGCAGGCAGTTCAGTTAAAAGCTACCTGGGACGAAACTAAAAATGTATGGCTGCTGAATGGCGTAAAACGTTTTATCACCAACGGCGACGGCGATATTTCCCTGGTTTTGGCACGTTCAGAACCGGGCACCAAAGATGGTCGCGGACTTTCCATGTTCATTTACGACAAACAACACGGAGGTGTAACTGTTCGGCGAATTGAGCACAAAATGGGCATCATCGGTTCACCTACCTGTGAACTGGTTTTCAAAAATGCTCCGGCAGAACTGGTTGGTTCCCGGAAACTTGGCCTCATTAAATATGTGATGGCGCTGATGAATGGCGCCCGTCTGGGAATTGCCGCACAATCGGTTGGAATATGTGAAGCGGCTTACCGCGAAGCGCTGGAATATGCCAAAGAGCGTATGCAGTTTGGAAAAGCAATTATCCGGTTTCCGGCAGTATTTGAAATGCTCTCCACAATGAAGGCCAAACTTGATGCTTCCCGTACATTGCTTTATGAGACAGCCCGGTTTGTTGATTTGTACAAAACGTATCAGCATATTTCAGAAGAGCGTAAACTGGAAAAAGAAGAACGCGATGAAATGAAGCACTATCAGCGACTGGCCGATATTTTTACCCCGCTGGTGAAAGGAATGTCAAGTGAATACAGCAATCAACTGGCTTACGATGCCGTACAGATTCACGGCGGTTCTGGCTTTATGAAAGATTACCCGGTGGAACGCATTTACCGCGATGCCCGAATAACTTCCATTTACGAAGGAACAACACAGTTGCAGGTTGTGGCGGCCATAAGAGGTGTAACAACCGGTGGTTTCCTAAACAGAATACGGTATTACGAAGCGCAAAAGATTTCACCCCAACTGGAATACCTGAAACGGTCGCTCATTATTTTAACCGACGAATACGAGCAGGCTGTGAAAAAAGTTGTTGGCACTGACGATAACGAGTTCATCGATTTTCATGCCCGCCGTTTGGTTGAAATGGCCGGTCACATTATTATGAGTTATTTGCTGTTGCTGGATGCCAACCGCGAGGAGTCGTTCCTGCGGCCGGCAAAAAATTACATCACTTTTGCCAAAGCACAGGTAAAAGCAAATGCAGAATACATCCGGGTTTCAGAATTAAGCGACATCGGAAATTATAAGTTTGAATTGTAGAAAAAACGATTTTCTGTTTTTTGGTTTTCAGCCCCGGCAGAATTTCAAATTTCTGGCGGGGCTGAATTTTTTCAGGGGTCAAAATTTCGGTTTATACCGAAAAATTACCGGTAAATTGTTCGAATTGAATCGAAGAATTTGCCCTTCTGTATGAATTTATGCTAACACTATCGATATTAATTTTCACTTAAAATAGGTAAATTAAATATCTGTTTTAATTGGCCTGAGAATTCTTTTATACCTTTGCACGCCATTTTAAGAACCTACCTATATTTTATTTGTTTTATTTGACATTCAGTAAGTAAGGGAGGTTCAACAAAATTTCAGCTTTTTAGAAAAACAGGAAAACAATGACAGAAATACGAAATATTGCCATCATCGCTCACGTTGACCACGGGAAAACCACGCTGGTTGACCGCATGTTGCACCAGGTGAAACTTTTCAGGGATAACCAGGATATGGGCGAATTAATTCTCGACAGCAACGATTTGGAGCGGGAACGCGGAATTACCATTCTTTCGAAGAATGTTTCCATTCGTTACAGGGATACCAAAATCAATATCATCGATACACCCGGTCACTCCGATTTTGGCGGCGAGGTAGAACGCGTTCTTAACATGGCCGATGGCGTTCTGCTGATCGTAGATGCCTTTGAAGGCCCCATGCCGCAAACCCGGTTTGTGTTGCAAAAAGCGCTGGAATTGGGTTTAAAACCCATTGTTGTGGTAAACAAAGTGGATAAGCCAAACTGTACGCCTGATATCGCCCACGAAAAGGTTTTCGACCTGATGTACAGTCTCGATGCCACTGAAGAACAGCTCGATTTTCCAACGGTTTACGGTTCGGCCAAAGAAGGTTGGATGGGCCCCGACTGGAACAAAGAAACTACCGACATCAGCTATTTGCTCGATGTTATCCTCGAACATATTCCGGCATCAAAACATAAGGAAGGTTCGTTGCAGATGCGCATTACTTCGCTCGATTATTCTTCCTATACCGGACGGATTGCAGTGGGGAAAGTCACCCGTGGCCAATTGATTCCGGGCTTACCGGTTTCGCTGGTAAAACGCGATGGAAGAATAGTAAAATCATTGGCCAGGGAGGTTTATTTGTTTGAAGGGCTGGGTAAGGAAAAAACAAAAGAGCCGGTTCCTTCCGGTGAAATTTGTGCTGTTTTGGGGCTCGAAGGTTTTGATATTGGCGATACCGTTGCCGATGGTTTGGAGCCTGAAGGGTTAAAACCCATTCAACTTGATGAACCCACCATGAGCATGTTGTTTGTATCAAACAATTCACCGTTTTTCGGGAAAGATGGCAAGTTTGTCACGTCACGGCAACTTCGCGACCGGCTCTACAAGGAAACAGAGAAAAATCTGGCACTGAGAGTTGAAGATACCAATTCAGCCGACTCCTTTATGGTTTTTGGGCGGGGAATTTTGCACCTTTCTATTTTGGTGGAAACCATGCGCCGCGAAGGCTACGAAATGCAGTTGGGTCAGCCTAAGGTTATCATTAAAGAAATTGACGGCGTAAAACACGAACCCATGGAATTTTTAACCGTTCAGGTGCCAGAGGAATTTTCAGGGAAAGTGATTGAGCAGGTTACTCAGCGCAAAGGTGAAATTTTAAATATTGAGGTAAAAGGGGACCGTTCAAATTTGGAATTTACCATACCTGCACGTGGAATCATCGGCTTGCGAAACCAGATGCTCACTGCAACCGAAGGCGAAGCCATTATGGCACATCGGTTTAAAGGTTATGAACCCTGGAAAGGTTCGCTGGGTGTAAACCGTAACGGGGCACTGATATCGCTGGAAACCGGAACGGCTATTGCCTATTCTATCGATAAAATGCAGGACCGCGGCCGCTTTTTTGTTGACCCTGGTGAGGATGTGTACATGGGACAGGTAATTGGCGAAAATACCCGGCAAGACGATCTGACCATCAATATCATCCGCACGAAAAAACTCACCAACATGCGTGCATCCGGGTCCGACGATAAAACCAGCATTGCCCCGGCTATTAAGTTTTCGCTGGAAGAGGCTATGGAATACATCCACAACGACGAGTACCTGGAAGTGACACCAAAAAATATGCGAATTCGCAAAATAATGCTCAACGAGCACGACAGAAAGAGGCAGGCGAAGGTTTTGATTGATAATTGAATCATCTTTCGCCGCGGATAAAAATATTTCAATATCTTTTATAAAGAATCTTTTATCAACAACAAACATAATTCCCATGGCGCCTGGTAAAGTATAATTAAATTCTTATTTGAGCTTCTAAATTTAACCTCACTTTATATTTATCCCAAAATTTTTTCTCAATATCAATTACATTAAAGCTAGGGTGTCTTTTATTTGCAACAAATGCTCTTTTATGTTTATATACTAAAAACGGGATAAATTTATACATTTATGTAAGTTGGCAAAAAGCAATTGGCAGTTGGCAAGTCATTTTGCCAACTGCACTTTTGCCAACTGCCAACTAAATTTGGTTGGCACATTTTATCCCGTGCGAAGTATAGTAGTGCTTTTGCATTTTGTTTCAAAAAAATTCACTCTCATAATTCTTCTTCAATTTCGAGAAGCGAATCAAAAAGTCGATTGCCATCTGCAAGTGATTGATTTAAATAATTATTATCTGATGGAATCCCTTTGTAATCCGGAAGTTTTGCAATGACACCATTAATATCATCGAGTTGATAAATAGCTGCATCTTTTGGGTTTACTATTGATTTCAGAGGCACAACATTATTTAACCGTCTCTTTAAGTCTTCTGTTTTGATTTGATTTTTTAAAAAATAAGCCTGAATTGAAATACTTAGATAGTTAATTAGATAAGGGCTATGTGTTGTAATTATGAGTCTGTTACCCTTGTTCTTATTATTAAATTCAAGAAGACTTTTTAACATCTCCCATTGAGAGGAAGGAAACAGATTCTGTTCAGGTTCTTCAACGATATTTTGAAAGCACTTATTGAAATATCTGCCTTTAATTAAAGATGTTTGTTTACTTTTTTCTTTTTCTGATAAGTTATTGCTATTCATAATCTTCATTATTTCGTTTGCAAATCTAATAGATTGCGTTACAGTTAGTTCATTGCTTTCTTTTTTTTGTCTCTTTGAAATAGAAAATGAAAGACTTTTAGAAACCAGGTATAATGGAATAAATGATTGTAATCCACTGGAGGCTTCGAGTAAACTTATTCTATAATTGTCTCCAACAACATAGGATAGGTTTTCTTCTTCATCGTATTCGTAAAAGTATCCCTCAATGGGTAGTTTAATTTTTTTTCCGTTTAATTCTTTTTGGGCTTTTCTTAATTCTTCTGCAAATGTGAATAAGTTATCGGGCAGGCCTTTAACGTTAAATGCATCGCTAATTGTGCTTAAAAAATTTCTTTCCGAAGGGATGTACATTATTTTAGGGACGATATAATTTTTGTTTTTTACTTCTGTAACAACAGGAAATTCTTTTGCTCTGTCGCAAAGTATATAATACTTTTCTCCAAAGTATTCTATATAAGTATTTTTCGAAAAATAATTATCAATCTTTTGGTAATTGAAGAATTTTTTCAACATGGAAAATGAAACCTTTCCTTTTTCTATGTCACCTCTGTTTATAGCTTTTTCAAGCCAGGTAAGTGTAGAAATAACTTTGGCTACAGTACTTTTACCACTTCCCTGATTCCCGATGAAAACAGTAACCTTTTTTACATCCATCCAACCATCATTTTCTATAAAACCTTCCTTGACAGGGCCAAAGTTTTTTATTTTTATTTTGCTCATTTTCAAACTCTATATTGAATATTTGCAGTTTCTCAAAGATAATTCTTTATTTATTTTTATATTGGCAAAACTAAAAAGAAATCCATGGCAATTTCGAAAATCTGTCTATTTTGATGACCCAAATATTCGTGACCTTATTTTTAAGGGATATACCATCGTTTTTCGCATTAATCAGAACACTATAGAAGTTTTTGGTTTTTTGAAATTTCAGAAGTTCCCATTTTAATTTGGCAAATTGAAAATTCCAAACATTTTTGTTAATGACTTCTTAACAAAGTGTAAACATATATTACTATTTAGACATGTAATAAATTACAGTTCTAAATTGTACATTCCACTTATTGGTTTTATTTTTAGGCAATTAATTTAAAACTGAAAGTCAATGGTCAAAAGGGTTTTTTATCTATTCATTATTCTTATTTTCACCGGATTAACACTTTCTTCCCAAACTCCCACCAAATGGAGAGGACCTAACGGAAATGGTGTTTACGACGAAACCGGGCTCTTAAAACAGTGGCCGGCTTCCGGCCCTGAAGTCATTTGGCACTCTGTTGGCCTGGGAGAAGGACACTCATCGCCTGCTTTTGCCAACGACATGATTTATCTTACCGGAATGGAAGGCACAACCGGTTATGTTTATGTATTGTCAACATTCGGTGGATTAAAATGGAAAGTTCCTTACGGTGAAGAATTCCATGAAAGTTATCCGGGGTCTCGCTCCACTCCTGTAATTGCAGGAGATTTGATGTACGTGTATTCAGGCCACGGGGTGTTAACCTGTATGGATGCCAATAACGGCGAAATAAAATGGCGCAAGGATATATTTAAAGATTTCGATGGTAAAAATATCCGCTGGGGAGTTACTGAAACACCCGTTGTAGATGGTGATTTGATTTTTATAACTCCCGGAGGAACGAAAAACAACGTAGTTGCCCTGAACCGTTTTGATGGAAATCTGGTTTGGTCGTCTCCGGCAAAAGGCGAACTTTCGGCCTATTGCACACCACTTTTGGTAGAATTACCAACCCGGAAATTATTGGTAACTCACACCGCCGATCACATTATTGGACTCGATGCAAAAGACGGTAAAATACTTTGGTCGCATCCGCAAACCAACCGCTGGCAGGTTCATGCCAATACACCTATTTATTATGATGGCGGATTATTCTGTTTCAGCGGATACGGCCAGGGTGGAGTTAAGCTCGAATTAAGTGCCGACGGCTCCAGTGTGAGCAAAGCCTGGTTCAACGATAAGCTCGATAACCGCATTGGCGGCATGGTTCTTATTGATGGCTATCTTTATGGTTCCGGCGATAACAACCGGCAATGGCGTTGTGTGGACTGGAAAACCGGAGAGGAAAAATATGCTTCAACCGATATTGGAAAAGGGGTTGTTGTTGCCGCCGACGGAATGCTTTACTGTTACAGCGACAGGGGTGAACTGGGACTGGCAGAGGCTACTCCGGCAGGCTTTAATATGGTAAGCCAAACCAAAGTCGAGCTTGGATCCGGACAGCACTGGTCTCATCCGGTAATACACGATGGAAGACTATATTTAAGACACGGGAATACCTTAATCGCATACAAGATAAAGTAGTCCGTAATTGTTTGATTTTCATTTAATAGGAATAAAACCAATATTCGTAGCGTTTAACAGTTCATTCATCGCAGGAGTTTGGGTTTCGATTTTCAGAAAACTATTTTTGATTCAAAGTAAAAATCAAAAACGATTACAATTCGCATTTTTTAAATTTATTTATTAATTCGCTCTATGAAAGTACAAATCATTACAGTTTTTCTTCTTTTTTCTTTGGGAATTAATGCCCAACTGGTACAATGGCGTGGACCAGACCGTGACGGCCATTTTCCGGAAACCGGGCTGTTAAAAGAATGGCCGGAGAACGGCCCTGAAATCCTGCTCGAAGCAGAGGACATTGGAAAAGGCTGGTCATCACCCATTTTGGTTGACGATATAATTTATGTAACCGGAATGATTGACACGCTGGACTACCTCACTGCTATGGATTTGCAGGGAGATGTGAAATGGCAGGTTTCCTACGGAAGGGCATGGAATCAGTCGTTTCCGGATACGCGTAGCACGCCGGTGGTGGAAGATAACCGGATTTATGTGCAAAGTGGTACCGGAAGAGTTGTTTGCCTTGACCGTGGAACAGGGAAAGAAATCTGGGCATTTGATGTGGATAAAGAGTTTGAAACCGAATATGGGACATGGGGAAACTCTGAAACCCCGCTTATAGTCGATGATAAGATTATCAGTACTCCGGCAGGTTCCAAAACAAGTGTTGTGGCTTTGAATAAAATGACCGGCGAACCTGTCTGGCAGACGAAATCGCTGGGTGGCCCGCGTGCCTACGCTTCGGCAACCATATATGAACATAAGGATTTCCGGTACATTCTGGCCATGATTGGCACCCATTTGATGGCAATTCATCCTGAAACCGGGGAACTGGCCTGGTATTACAAATATCTTGATCCGGAAAAATGGGATCGTGAAGGGTTAATTTGGGCAAATACACCCATTTTTAAAGAAGATGAAATTTTCTTAAGCATGGGCTATGATTACCATGCCGTTATGCTGAAAATGGATTCCACCGGTACGTCGGTTTCCGAAAAGTTTATTGACCGGACTTTAGATAATCACCATCACGGAGTAATTCTGCATGACGGACATCTTTACGGGTCCAACTGGTATAATAACAAGCAAGGGCGCTGGGTATGCATGGTTTGGGATACCGGCGAAATCAAATACGTGGACGAATGGGATACCAAAGGTGCGCTGATAATGGCCGACGGAATGTTCTATGCCTACAACGAACGTGGCAACGTTGGACTGGTAAAACCCTCGCCCGATGGTTTCGAGGTGGTCAGCGAATTCAGAATTACAAAAGGTTCCGGTCCACACTGGGCACACCCATTCATTTCCGACGGGAAACTTCTGATTCGGCATGGTGAAGTTCTTTTTGTTTATGACATAAAGAATAAGTAACAACCGGAATGGAAATGAAAATGTTTTCGTTTCCCAAAAAAAATTAATAATGAGAATACTTTTAATCCTTTTTTCAATTTTATTTTCTACCACTCTGGTTTCCCAGGAAATTGTTGAATTTCGGGGAATTGGAAGAACCGGACACTACAACGAAACCGGACTACAGAAAGAGTGGCCGGAAGAGGGCCCGGAATTGGTGCTGAAAATTGAAGGCATTGGGAAAGGGTATTCGCAACCGGTTGTGGCCGATGGGAAAATTTTTATTACCGGCATTAAAAATGACGGAACCGATGCTATTTCAGCCTATGATTTAAATGGGCATTTACTCTGGGAAACGGATTATGGCCGTTCCTGGATTCGCACTTACGCCGACAGCCGCTCTACACCTACCTATGAAAACGGGAAATTATATGTAGCCAGCGGAACCGGCCAGCTTTGCAGCATCGATGCCAGTTCGGGCGAAATTTTATGGCGTGTGGATGCCGTGGATAAATACAACGGAGAAGTTCCTCGTCATGGTGATTCTGAAAGTCCGTTGATTGTAAATGATCTGGTTGTGTATGCCATTGGTGGCGAAAAAGTTGGCATAGTTGCTTTCAATAAAATAGACGGCACTGAAGTTTGGATATCAAAAAGCCTCGGAGGGGCGAAATCTTATGCATCTTCAGTCTTATTTAACTACCTGGGTAATGATATAATTTTAGCGCAAACTGCAGAAAATTTAATTGCAGTAAATCCTGATAACGGTGAAATAATCTGGAATTTTGATTTAATCCAGTTTCATAAAGGAAATCAGGGCCAGGGCGCTCAAACCAATCCTGCACTCAGTTACAACAATGAAGTATTCGTTACCAGCGGTTACGACCATCCGGCCACCATGTTTTCCTTGGCAGAAAATAATCAGGCGGTTGAACTGAAATGGGAAAATGTAAACTTAAATACACACATTGGCGGAGTTGTGCTGGTTGACGGGAAAATTTACGGATCGAACTGGCAACACAATTCACGAGGCCGTTGGGCCTGTGTTGACTGGGAAACCGGAGAAACGCACTGGGATGAAGAATGGTTTAACAAAGGTTCTGTAATTTATGCCGACGGAATGCTTTATCTTTACGAAGAAAAAAACGGAAACATTGCCCTGGTTGAACCCTCAGCCGAAAAATTGAAAATAGTAAGTACATTTACCGTAGATACCGGCACTGGTCCGCACTGGGCGCACCCGGCCATTTACAACGGGAAACTTTTCATCAGGCATGGCGATGTTTTAATGGTGTACAATATAAAAGCATAGATGGACAGTAAACAAATCATAAAAATTGTTTCGTACTCCCTGGGAATTATTTCCCTGGTTTTCTTTTTTTGGTGGCTGAATGCCAATCCTACGCGTGATTTTGAAATACTTGAGGAAGGAGCCGATAACCGCGGTGCAGGTCTGGAAGCACAGGAAGTGGAAATTGGTGAGTATTTTGAACAGTTTGCTACCGGTTATACTGAACTTTCGGAAACCTGGCCCCGGTTCAGGGGAGAAGATTTCGACAACATTTCCAAATCGCCGGTAAAACTCATCGATAATTTCGGCAACGACAGTCCAAGAATTTTGTGGACGAAAGAGCTGGGTGAAGGACATTCAGGCGCTGCCATTTACGAAGGGTTGGTTTACATCCTGGATTACAACGAAGAAGAGCGTGCCGATATTTTACGGTGTTACTCCTTACTCGATGGCAAAGAAATGTGGGTGCGCGGATACAATTTGAATATCAAACGAAACCACGGCATGTCACGCACCATTCCGGCAATTACCGAAGACTACATTTTAACCATGGGACCCATGTGCCATGTGATGTGCCTCGACCGTGAAACCGGCGATTTTCTGTGGGGACTCGATGTGGCGCGGGAATACGAATCGGAAGTGCCGCTTTGGTACACCGGTCAGTGCCCGCTAATCGACGAAGGCAAAGCTATTATTGCCACCGGCGGAAATGCTCTGATGGTGGCTGTTGACATGGAAACCGGCGAAAAATTGTGGGAAACACCCAATCCTGAGGGATGGAAAATGTCGCACTCATCGGTAATGCCATACACGTTCGGTGGGCGAAAAATGTATGTTTACAGCGCCATTGGCGCCTTGGTTGGCATAGCTTCCGATGGCGACGATGCAGGTGAAATTCTTTGGCAAACAACTGTTTGGAACCACTCTGTGGTGGCGGCTTCGCCGGTTTGTATACCCGATGGTAAAATTTTTATGACGGCAGGTTACGGTGCAGGCGGAATGTTGGCAGAATTAACCGAAAACAATGGGAATTATTCCATTGAAATTATTACGAAATATGCCCCCCGCGAAGGGTTGGCCAGTGAACAGCAAACACCGCTTTACTGGAACGGGCATCTGTTTGGTATTCTGCCAAAAGATGGAGGCCCCGGGCGCAATCAGTTGGTTTGCGTCCATCCCGACAATCCACAGGAAATGGTCTGGACAAGCGGTTCTGAAAACCGTTTCGGACTGGGACCGTATTTTATTGCCGATGGAAAAATGTTTATCCTGAATGACGACGGGACACTTTTCATTGCAAGACCAAGCACCGAAAGGTACATTGAAATGGATAAGGTAAAGGTTATTGAAAACGGGCACGATGCCTGGGCGCCTTTTGCCATTGCCAATGGTTATTTAATTATGCGCGATGCAACAAATGTGGTTTGTATCGATTTAAACATTTAATTCAAAAGAAATGAAGAACAAGGGCATCATCATTTTTCTACTCATTATGGCCGCAGTTATTATTGCTGTTATTGTGGGAGATTATGTTTCCGACCGGCCCAACCGCAGCAAACCCAATCCGTTTGCTTACGATGTAAAGGAATTTAAAACTGTTGATCCGGAACTGATTCATTACAAAGAATCTAAAAATTTCAGGATTGGTTTTGAAAAACCTGTTGCCATTGCCATTCACGATGATAAAATCTATGTGGCAGGAGATAATAATTTGAAATGTATAGATTTGTCTGGTGCGTTGTTGCATGATTTTACCCTTCCTGGTAAGCCACAAACTGTTGAGGTTTTTAACCAGAATATTTATATCGCCATTAATAACCAGATACTGGTTTATGATAATGGCGGCAACCTTTTAAATGAATGGGAACCAATGGGCGAAAATTCACTGATAACAGCGATTGCCGCTACTGAAAATGATGTTTTTGTGGCCGATGCCGGAAAGCGCAAAGTGGTAAGGTATTCATCGGACGGGGAATTCCTGACGGAATTTGACGGCAAAGCCGAAGAAGGAGTTCTGCATGGGTTCATCATTCCCAGTCCCTGTTTCGATTTGGATATAAACGATGTAAATGAACTTTGGGTTGTAAACCCCGGACTTCATGCATTGGAAAATTATACATTCGATGGAAATTTACGGGCACACTGGAAAAATACTGGCATGAGGCCGGAGGGATTCAGCGGCTGCTGTAATCCATCGCATTTTACATTTTTGGACGACGGACGCTTTGTAACCAGCGAAAAAGGCCTGGTGCGGATTAAAACCTACAAACGCTCGGGCGAGTTTGAAGGTGTGGTTGCAGCGCCCACTAAGTTTACTGACGAAGGCCGGGCGCCCGACGTGGCCGCCGACAGCCAAAACAACATTTATGCGCTCGATTTCGATAAAAAATTAATTCGGGTGTTCGAGCCCAAAAACAACACCCGGCTTCAACCCGGTGATTAGGTGATTGAATGAAAAAAAATAGCACAGGCTTTAGCCTGATGATTGAAATAAATGAGATAAATAAAGGTGCATCCTAAGCAAATCATTAAAAAGATGGCGCGCTATGCACCGCAATACGAAAGAACTAAAAAGAGATGAACCGAAAAGAATTTTTTAAAACCGGCGGACGGATTTTAATTCTCGGAGCCATGGCGGCCACAACCGGTTACCTGGTGGTCAATCAACAGGTGGATACCACATGTTCGGTTTCACCTGCCTGCCAAAAATGTGGACAGTTTGCCAAATGCGACTTGCCGCAAGCTATGGAAACCAGGACGACTGAACAACCAAAAGAAAAAACTCCCTAGGAGTTAAATGTTTGTAGCCCCCGGTTTCAACCGGGGGATTAAGTAGTGAGAATTAGTTAAAGGTGCAACCATAACCATCGATTGAAATGATGGCCAACTATGCGCCGCAAATTGAAGTGTTGATTAGAAGTAAGAGAATTAAATAGCAATGAAATGACCACGACAAAGAACATTGACGTAAAGAATATTTGAGGGTATGAAAGTTCGAACTGTCGAACAATTTCGAACCATCAAACTATCAAACTATCAAACTATTTTTTTTTGTGAAAAACAGATATAAATGGAAAACAACAGTAAATCAAAAAACCGGCGCGAATTTATACAAAGCGGCGTCCGTTTATCGCTGGCGCTGGCACTTGGAGGCGTTGGCGGTTTGGCGCTGAGCAAGGTCATCGAAGATGACTGGGTATGGCAGATCGACCCGTTCGAGTGTACCCAGTGTGGACGGTGCGCCACGGATTGTGTGATGTCACCTTCGGCAGTTAAATGCGTTCATGCATACGATTTATGCGGCTACTGCGATTTATGCGGTGGATACCTGAAACCCGATGCCAACGCATTGAGCACCGCTGCCGAAAACCAACTTTGTCCTACAGCGGCAATCGAACGGAAATTTATTGAAGAACCGTATTTTGAATACCATATTATAGAAGATTTGTGCATTGGTTGTGCAAAATGTGTCAAGGGCTGCACGTCCTTTGGCAACGGTTCACTGCATTTGCAAATAATTCATGACATTTGTCTCAATTGCAACGAATGTTCCATTGCGCGCGTTTGTCCTTCCGACGCTATTAAACGGGTACCGGCAAGCGAGGCTTACAAGGTTAAAGGCGACTTTACCAACAATCCTGAATCTTAGCGAAAACAAGAATGAAAAAACTGAAATATATACTTTTTACTTTTTACTTTTTACTTTTTACTTTCACTTTGATTGCCCAACAGCAGCGTTTTCCAAAACCTGAATTTGAGTCGGGGTACGAACAACCTGACACGGTAACACCCGAACCACGTGCACTTGCACTGGAATATTTTGATGTTTTGGTTTTAATTTTAGTGTTGTCACTGGCAACCTGGTTTGCATTGAAAACGCGCTCCCGGCAGGGAGTTTTGTGGCTATCGGTTTTTACGCTCATCTATTTTGGGTTTTACCGTAATGGCTGTATTTGCTCCATCGGTGCCATTCAAAATGTCACGCTTTCTTTTGCCGACCCAACGTATGCCATTTCACTAACGGCTTTGCTGTTTTTCATTTTGCCACTGGCATTTACGCTTTTTTTTGGAAGAACATTTTGCGCCGGAGCCTGTCCGTTGGGCGCCATTCAGGATTTGGTCATTATAAAACCCATTAGTCTGCCCAAGTGGCTGAATAAAACGCTGGGATTGATTCCTTACCTATACATTTCCCTGGCCGTGCTTTTCGCTGCCACCGGAACCGATTTTATCATCTGCCGGTACGACCCGTTTGTGGGCATTTTCCGTATGGATGCCAAGTTTTTGATGGTTGTGCTGGGGGTAAGCTTTTTGCTGATGGGCATGTTTGTGGCCCGGCCTTACTGCCGGTTTTTTTGCCCGTACAGTGTTTTGCTCAGCTGGATGTCAAGGTTTTCCAAATGGCACCTCACCATTACGCCTGCGGCATGTATTCAGTGTAAATTATGTACCAATTCATGCCCTTTCGATGCCATTGACTTTCCCACCAACGAAAAGGAAGTGGTGAAATCAGGCCTCGGTACGAAACGTTTTCTGGCCTACGCGGTACTTATACCGATTTGGGTGGCTGCCGGCGTGTTTGTGGGCGAACGTTCCCATACATTCCTGTCGAAAGCCAATCCCGATGTATTTCTGGCAGAGTTACTGATTTCAAATCCTGAAATCAAAAACGACCCGGATAATCTAGACGTTCAAACTTTTCTGGCCTCCGGAAAAACGATGGAGACTTTGGTGCAGGAAGCTGAAGTTATTAGGGGAAAATTTTATGTTGGAAGTATGATTGCAGGAGGCTTTATGGGCCTGGTTATCGGTATGACATTATTGAATACGGTGGTTTTCAGAAAACGCCAGGATTATGTGCCCCATAAAGGAAACTGCCTCAGTTGCGCCCGGTGTATGGATTATTGTCCGGTAGAAAAATAAACGGGAGGCGTGGTTTGCAACCGCGCATTCATGTAAGAAATAGGTTCAAAAATTGAAAATACAATTAAAATGACCAACAACGATAAATTGAAATTGGCACAAAACATTGCCGTAATTTCCGGGATTTTTTGCTCGGTGGTGGCTTTGCTGTTACTGCTTAATTATTGGCAGTTTGCAAAAAACGACCCCATTGAGAGCCAGGCACTTGAGGTTCTGGTTGAACGGCTCAGGGAAGACCCCAACAACGACGGGTTGAAAACCGAAATCAGGCAGTACGACCTTTTGGCGCGGAAAGCCTATTTCAACAGCCAGTGGCAGGTGAAAACCGGGGCTTTTTTGTTGCTTTTCGGCGCAATTGTACTGGCCCTTGCGCTTCGGGTTTATTATGCGCTGAAAGACAAAATTGAAGAACCCGACAAAGTGCTGGAGAATGAAATTGCCAGCCGAATACTGGCCCAAAAGGGAATCATCATTGTGGGAGCCGTGGTATTTATTCTGGCTTTTGCTGCTTCATTTGCAACTGTTAACTACCTTGATAAATACGATTGGGAAACTGCTTCCGCTGAAGTTATATCTGAACCGGTTGACGAAGGCATTGAAGTGATTGATGTGGGGCAAACCCGGGCTGAACCTGTTCCGGCTGAACAAGCTGCTGTTGAAACAGCCGGGACGGAAATTCAGGAACAGATTGCTGATGCCGGCACTAAAGAAGTTCTTGAGGAACCAGTTCCATCTGCTGCACCTGTTGCGTTAACACTTGAACAAATACGCAATAATCACAATTCTTTCAGGGGTCCCTTAGGTCAGGGAATTGTGTATCATAAAAATATTCCAACTGAATGGGATGGTGCTTCAGGAACCAATATTCTCTGGAAATCGTCCATTCCAAAACGCGGGTACAATTCACCGGTAATCTGGGGCGACAAAGTTTTTATTGCCGGCGCCGACAACCAGAGCCGCGAAGTGTATTGCTATAACCGTAATAACGGAAACTTGCTTTGGACGGGAAAAGCCGACAACATTACCGGTTCGCCGGCATCTCCGCCTCGTGTAACGGAAGACACCGGACTTTCGGCCCCAACAGTTACAACCGATGGACAGCGGGTATTTGCCATTTTTGCTACAGGCGATGTGATTGCTTTCGATATGAACGGCAACCGTGTTTGGGCCAAAAACTTAGGTGTTCCCGATAACCATTACGGGCACTCTTCGTCGCTCATTACCTGGGGCAATAAACTTCTTGTTCAATACGATACCAACCGAAGTGCAAAACTAATTGCATTAAATGTGGCCACTGGCGAAACGGTTTGGGAAACCAACCGCGATGCCAAGATTTCGTGGGCCAGTCCGGTATTGGCACAGGTTGACGGAAAATTTCAGGTGGTACTGACTGCCGACCCCATTGTGGCCGGATACGATGTGCAAACCGGCAAAGAACTCTGGTCGGTGGAATGTATGATGGGTGAAGTCGGGCCATCTGTGGCATACTCTGACGGAGTGGTTTATGCAGCCAATGAATATGCCACAATGGTTGCCATCGATATTAAAACACAGGAAATACTTTGGGACGACGATATGTTTCTTCCCGAAGCTGCCAGTCCGCTGGCACACAACGGTTTGCTGATTGTTGCTACCAGTTACGGTGTGATGGTCTGTTACGATGCCAAAACCGGCGAGGAGTACTGGGAGCATGATGTGGGCAGAACGCTCTATTCATCGCCCATGTATGCCGATGGCAAGCTGTTTATGATGGATAACGATGGTGTGATGCGCATCTATGAATTCGGCAAAGAAATGAAACTGATTGCCGAAAACGAACTGGGTGAACATGCCGGAACTACTCCTGCTTTTGCTAACGGACGGATTTATATCAGGGGAGAAGAGTTTTTATATTGTATAGGAAATTAGAAAATTCCAAATAACAAAATTCAAATGTCAAATAAAAATCAATTTTCAAAAATTCTAAAATTCAAACCAAAATTAGCTGGTTTAAGGATTTGGTTCCTGGAATTTGTTTATTATTTGTTTTTTGATGCTTGAATTTTGGTGCTTTTAGAAGTTTGAATTCGAATTATATGACAAACAATTTCCAAAATATCGACCGTATTATTCAGGACAAAGGTTCTGAAAAAAAGAACCTGATTCCGATTTTACAGGCCATTCAGCATGAATACAATTACCTGCCGGAAGAGACTTTGAAATACCTTTCGGAAAAAACGGCCATCACACCTTCTGAAATTGTAGGTGTGGCCAGTTTTTACAAGCAGTTCAGGATGCAGCCAGCCGGGAAACATCTGGTAAAGGTTTGTGTGGGAACGGCTTGCCATGTGAAGGGCGCCGGTTTAGTAAATGATGCATTCCGCAGGCATTTCGACCTTCCAAAAGGAACAGACACAGACAAAACGGGTGAATATACCCTGGAAAAGGTGAGCTGTTTGGGATGCTGTACGTTGGCTCCGGTGGTTCAGGTTGACGACATTACCTACGGCCACGTGGCGCCCGACCAGGTGGATAAGGTAATTGAAGACTTTGAAAGTCAGCAGGGAAAAAAGGGAGTGAAAAAGTTCAGGAAAGCCGATGGTTCTGAAATTAAAGGTGAAATACGCATCGGGCTTGGTTCGTGCTGTGTGGCCAGCGGAAGTGGCGAAATAGAGCAGGAAGTGAAGAGGGTGGTTAACCAGAGTGGATTGCGGGTGAAACTGAAACACGTGGGCTGCGTGGGCATGTGTCATCAGGTTCCGCTGGTGGAAATAGTGCCAAACGAAGGCGAACCGACACTTTATGCCAAAGTGAAACCAGAGGATGTAAAAAACATTGTTGAAAGTCACTTTGAACCGCCAAACATTCTTTCCCGGATAAAAAACAAGCTGTTTCATTTTGCCGAAGATATTCAGACCGACCGCAATTGGGACGGCGTTCAGCGATACGAAATAAGCATGCGCGAAAAACCGGTGGCGTCGTTTCTTGGAAACCAGATTCCAATTGCTACTGAATACCGCGGTATGATTAATCCGCTCGACATTGAAGAGTACCAAAAGCGTGGCGGTTTCTCTGCCCTGAAAAAAATGTTCGAATCGCTTACTCCCGATGAGGTTGTTGCAGAAGTAAAAAACAGCGGCATTCGTGGTCGTGGCGGCGCCGGTTTTCCCACCGGAGTGAAGTGGGAATTTGTAAAGAAAGAAAAAAATGAACTGAAATACCTGATTTGCAACGGCGACGAAGGCGACCCCGGAGCGTTCATGGACCGGATGCTTCTGGAAAGTTATCCCTACCGTGTAATTGAAGGGATGATAATTGCCGCTTATGCAGTAGATATTCATCAGGGCTATTTTTACATTCGGGCCGAGTATCCGCTGGCAGTGAAACGGATGAGAAAAGCGCTGGAAATTTGTCGCGAAAACAATTTTCTGGGAAAAAATATCATGGGTTCCGGTTTCGATTTAGATTTGACCATTTACGAAGGCGCCGGCGCCTTTGTTTGCGGCGAAGAAACGGCGCTGATTGCCTCCATTGAAGGGAGCCGTGGCTTTCCGCGTATCCGTCCGCCATTTCCGGCCCAAAAAGGGTTATGGGGCTATCCAACGCTGGTAAACAATACAGAAACCCTGGCACAGATTTCCTACATAATCCGCGAAGGTTCAGAAAAGTTTAAAGGTATTGGCACACAGGGAAACACCGGCACAAAAGTATTTGCCCTGGCCGGGAAGGTGGCACGTGGCGGTCTGATTGAAGTGCCCATGGGAATTACCATTCGCGAGGTAGTGGAGGTGATTGGCGGTGGCATTGCCAACGGTCGCAAGTTCAAGGCAGTGCAGATTGGCGGTCCTTCCGGTGGCTGTATTCCGGCCGAACATGCCAATACACCCATAAATTACGAGTCGCTCACAGAAATGGGCGCCATGATGGGTTCCGGCGGTTTGGTGGTTCTCGACGATACCGACTGTATGGTGGACATGGCCCGGTTTTTCCTGTCCTTCACACAGGATGAGTCGTGCGGAAAATGTACTTTTTGCCGGGTGGGTACCAAACGAATGCTCGACATTTTGGAAAACATCACCAGCGGAAAAGGGAAAAAAGGTGATATTGAGGAACTGGAAAAGCTGGCTGAATGGACCAACAAAGGCAGTTTGTGCGGGCTTGGAAAAACAGCGCCAAACCCGGTTATCAGTACGTTGATGTACTTTCGTGACGAATACGAAGCACACATCAATGGCGTTTGTCCAACCGGTAAGTGTACTGAACTGATTACCTATTCGGTGAATGACAACTGCATTGGCTGCACCCTCTGTGCGCAGAAATGCCCGGTGGACGCCATTCCGTTCACTCCGCACGAAAAGCACAGCATCGACACCGAATTGTGCATAAAATGCGACTCCTGCCGCGCCGCTTGCCCGGTGGATGGGATTGATGTGAAGTGAGTTGTTGCAGGTTGCAGGTTTCAGGTTACAAGTTCATTGAATACAGCATGTGAAATAAAAATATAGAGCGATGAAAAGTTACAGAGATTTGGATATTTATCAGACAGCATATCGATTGGCAATTAAGGTGCACAAGATGACTTTGACTTTGCCAAAATATGAAATGTATGAACAGGGTAGCCAGGTCAGGAGGTCAACTAAAAGCAAAAAAGACAATATTGTTGAAGGTTACGGACGGAAAAGGTACAAACAGGAATTTGTGCGGTATCTTGTATTTGCTCATGCATCAAGTGATGAAGCCATTTCTCAGTTAACAATGATAGATGAAATACATTTCGAGTCAATAGGTTTAACGGATTTAATTTCAGAATATGAAATTTTGGGTAGAAAGATTTATAAGTTTATGGAATATGTTGAACAAAACTGGAATGAACCCGGAACCTGAAACTTGCAACATGAAACGTGTAACATGATTAAACTTACAATAAATAACAAAGAAATTCAGGTTGAAAACGGCACATCGGTGATGAAGGCCGCACAGCAGATGGGAATCGATGTTCCCAATCTGTGCTGGCACGACGAACTGGAGCATTTCACCTCGTGTATGCTCTGCCTGGTAAAAGACAACGGTAACGGAAAACTTTTCCCGTCGTGTTCGGTTCAAACTGCCGAAGGAATGGAAGTGATTACCGATGACGACGAAATTGCCGAAGCCCGGAAAACAGCGCTGGAACTGCTTCTAAGCGAGCATGTTGGCGACTGTGAAGCGCCGTGCCATATGGCGTGCCCGGCCCACATGAACATTCCGTTGATGAACCGGCTGATTGCTGCCGGGAAATTTGATGAATCGCTGGAAGTGGTGAAACGCGATATTGTCCTGCCTGCTGTATTGGGACGCATTTGTCCGGCTCCCTGCGAAGGCGCCTGCCATCGCAAAACCGTGGATGAACCGGTTTCCATTTGTCTGCTCAAACGATATGTGGGCGATGAGGGTGCAGAACCGGAAATCATTCCTGCAAAAAAAACCGGACATAAGGTGGCTGTAATAGGCGCCGGACCGGCAGGGTTGGCGGCTGCTTATTATTTGCAATTACGCGGAATTCAGGTTTCGCTTTTTGATAAAGCCGAAAAAGCCGGCGGGCAACTGCGCACAGAAATCAGCGGAGAAATTTTACCCCATGACGTTCTGGATAAGGAAATTGACCTTATCCTGAAAGCCGGTGTGGAATTTCATGGAGAAAAAACGATTGATAATGAAACTTTTGCCGAAATGCAAAGCAGTTACGATGCTGTTGTTGTTGCTTTTGGTGCAGTTGGAGAAGGAAAGAAAGATTTCGGTTTGAAAAGCACCGATAAGGGAATTATAGCCGACAGGAATTCTTATCAAACTTCTTTGGAAAATGTGTTTGCCATTGGCAATGCTCTCAGGTCTTCAAAACTGGCAGTACGTTCGGTAGGGCAGGGGAAAGAGGTGGCTTTTTCCATCTGGCAGTATTTAAGCGGCCAGTCTGTGAAGGGCGAGCCCCGTATGTTTAACTCCCGGTTTGGCCGGCTGGTAAATGAGGAATATTCAGAATACCTGAAAGAATCGGTGGTAGCAAAACGCACCTATCCTGAAAAAGGCGGACACAATGGTTTTTCAGCCGAAGAAGCCATTGCCGAAGCCAAACGCTGCCTGCGGTGCGACTGTCGTGCCATCGACGACTGCAAACTGCGGATTTATTCCGACCGGTACAATGCCGACCAGCGCCGGTTCAAAACCAGCGAGCGCCGGAAAATTACAAAGCTGGATACCCATTCCACCCTAATTTACGAACCGCAAAAGTGCATCAAGTGCGGAATTTGTGTGCGATTGACCGAAAAAGACGGCGAAAAATTTGGTTTTACCTACATTGGCAGGGGTTTTGATGTGGAAGTGGGCGTACCGTTCAACGAGGAATTGGAAAAGGCGCTTACCGAAACCGCCCTGAAAGTAGCCAAAGGCTGCCCAACCGGGGCAATAGAGTTAAAGGATAATAAAAAACAAACCACATAGGCACATAGAGCACATAGTTCTATTGTGACCTATGTGCCTATGTGGTTAATAAAAAGTAATATGATAAAATTGATAAATACAATAACCATTATTTTTTTTACGGTTAGCTTAACTGCCCAATCCACTGATTCCTGGCCCATTTTTCGTGGAAACCAGCAGTTGACAGGTGTTTCCAAAACCGAACTGCCGAACCAGCCCAAATTGCTCTGGACATTCCAAACGGGCGATAACATTAAATCGGCGCCGGTGGTTGACCAGGGAAAAGTAGTGATTGGTTCCACTGATGGTGTGGTTTACTGTCTCGATTTGCAGGGAAAACTTCTTTGGAAGTATGAAACTTCAAATACAATAGAAGCACCTGCACTTATCTATAAAAATACCGTTTACATTGGCAACCTCGATGGAAATTTTTATGCCCTCGATTTAAATACAGGTGCCAAAAAGTGGGAGTACGAAACCGACAATCAGATCATTGGTTCAGCCAACTGGTGGGAGGCTGGCGGTACTACCTATATTCTGGTTGGCAGTTACGATTATTATCTGCATTGCGTGGATGCTCAATCCGGCGAAGTAATATGGAAATACGAATCAGACAATTTTATTAATGGTGCTCCTGCCTGTTCAGATGGAAAAACTTTTTTTGGCGGCTGCGACGGGTTTCTGCATGTGGTGGATATTGTTACCGGAAAGGCAGATAAAAAAATTGACGTAGCAACATACGTGCCTGGTTCGCCTGCGCTGGAAAAGCAAAAAGCGTATCTGGGCGATTACGACGGCCGGTTCTTTCAGGTGGACATTGAAAAAGAGGAAACCAGTTGGGAGTGGGAAGATAAAAATACTACACTGCCGTTTATCGCTTCACCTGCAGTGATGGGAAACCGGCTTTTTACGGCAAACCACAACAAATTCCTGTACAGTTTCGAAAAAAGCAGCGGTAAAAAACTTTGGGAATACAACACCGGGAATCGAGTGGAAGCCTCACCGGTGGTGGCTGGAAATAAAGTGGTAGTAGCCAACATGCGCGGCGATTTGGCATTTGTAAACCTTTTGGATGGGAAAGTTGTTTGGACTTATGAAATTGGCAGCCAGATTATCCACAATCCTGCCCTGGCCGGTGGACGGATATTTGTGGGCGCCTATGACGGCAATGTGTATTGTTTCGGAAGCCCCTCCTGACCTCCCCAAAGGGGAGGAAGTAGGAAAGACTTTTTCCGCCAGCCAGCATAAATCTCCTCAAAAGGGAGAAATAAGTAAATCGTTCATTATGAAATTTTAATATAAAATAAATCTTCTTCTCTCCCCCTTTGGGGGAGTTGGAGGGGGCTGGAGGTTTTATGAACATCATACAAATTATACCCGGTTCGGGAGGAAGTTTTTACTGCGGCAACTGCCTGCGCGACAGCAAATATTTTAATGCACTGCGGGCCGAGGGGCACAATGTAACCAAAATTCCCATGTACCTCCCATTGTTTGCCGATGAACACGACATATCCGATGTGCCTATTTTTTACGGTGCAATCAGTCTTTACCTGAAGCAGGTTTATCCCATTTTCAGAAAGGCGCCGGAGTGGGTAGATAAATTGTTGAATTCAAAGCCCATGATGAAACTGGCAGCTTCTATGGCTGGTTCTACAAGAGCTAAGGGGCTGGAGGACATGACCTTTTCCATGCTTTTGGGTGAGGAAGGCGAGCAAAAGGCAGAACTTGACCACATGGTGAACTGGATTGCCGAACATTGCAGACCCGACATTATTCATATTTCAAATGCGTTGCTTTTGGGACTGGCCCGCCGGTTAAAAGAAAAAATTGGAGTGCCTGTACTTTGTTCGCTGCAGGACGAAGATGTTTGGATTGACCCTATGCAACCTCAGTTTCAGAAGAAAATCTGGGATTTGATGCACGAGCGGGCAAAAGATGTAGATGCTCTGGTTTCGGTAAGCAATTATTTTGCCGGTGAAATGAAAAAGCGGATGAACCTCTCCGGGGAAAAGATTAAAACCATCCATCTGGGCGTTGCAGTGGAAGATTATAAATACATTTCTCCAAGGGAAAAGGAACGCAACGTAGGATACATTTCACGGATGTGCCACAAAGATGGTTTCGACATTGTGGTGGATGCATTTATCGAACTGAAAAAGAAACCGGGATTTGAAGACGTAAAACTCATTTCTACAGGTGGTTCCACTGGTGACGATGCCAAATTTCTAAAGGAACAGAAGCGGAAAATAAAGGAAAACGGACTTTCAGAATCGTTTGAAATTCTGCCAGAATTTGAAGATGAAGCCGTTCATGATTTCTTCAAAAAGGTATCCCTGGTTTCGGTACCGGTGCGCATTGGCGAAGCATTTGGTATTTACCTGCTGGAATCAATGGCTTCCGGCGTTCCGGTAGTTCAGCCTGCACTGGGCGCTTTTCCCGAAATTGTGAAGTTGTCGGGTGGAGGTGTGACTTATAAGCCCAATTCACCGGAGAAGCTGAGCGAATCCCTTGCCGGTCTGCTTTCCGACCCGGAAAAACTGGATAAACTGAGCCGTGCCGGATACGAAGGAACCAAAGCAAATTTTGATATTCATGCCAAGGCAAAAGACACTCTTGAATTGTATGAAAAATTATCACAAAAAGAATAAAGAGCAAATATTAGCCGGGAGTTAATTTTACACCGGCGCTTCAGCCCGGTGATTTTAAACATTACTTTTTGGGCTTTAGCATTTAATGATGAAACGAGCCATGAGTAAAATTTTCACACACAACTTGTCCCGGGTTAAAGGAAGGGAAATGTTTATATGGCGAGTTCCATCGAATACCTTTGAAAATTAACAATCATAATGAGATGAAATTTGTTCTCACATTAATAGAAAAAACTGATGCTTTTACAACTGCAAAACATAACAAAAGGCTACGGCGAACCGGGCACTCACAGCTACCGGCCGGTGTTAAAAGAACTCAATATTGAGGTGGCCAAAGGTGAGAAAATTGCCATTGTAGGGCCAAGCGGCTCAGGGAAAACCACCTTGCTGAACCTGGTTGGTGCGCTTGACCAACCGGAAGAAGGAAAAATCCTGTTCGACGGGAAAGACATTACTGGTTATTCGAAAACCGAACTGGCCAATTTCCGGAACAAGCACCTGGGTTTCATCTTCCAGTTACACCACCTGATGCCGCAGCTTACACTCATTGAAAATGTGTTGCTGCCATTGCTTCCGCAGGGGAAAAGTAATTCGAAAGAAAATAAAGAGTGGGCCGAACACCTTATTAAAAAAGTAGGAATTTGGGAACAGCGCGAACAAAAACCGTCGCAATTATCGGGAGGTGAATGTCAACGTACTGCTGTGGTTCGGGCACTAATTAACAAACCGGAACTGCTGCTGGCTGATGAACCCACCGGCGCTCTCGACGAGGAAAACGCAAATGCACTTACCGAACTGCTGATGAATTTAAGTGAAGAGGAAGGCGTAACATTGATAAATGTAACCCATGCTTCCGCTCAGGCAGACCGGATGGATAAAAAGTACACGTTGAAAAACGGGAAGTTAATTTAAGATTCTCCCCTTTTGGGGAGATGTCCGAAGGACAGAGGGGCTCTTATGACAAAATTTAACTACATATTAAAATCTTTTTTACATTACCTGAAAGCCAATCTGCTGGTGGCTTTGGGAGTGGCCATCAGTACGATGGTTTTAACCGGGTCGCTTATTATTGGCGATTCGGTGCGTCACAGCCTTGAACAAACCACTTTTTTCCGGTTGGGCGAAACTACTCATTTGGTTGCAGTTACAGAAAGATACTTCCGGCAGGAAATGGCAGATGAGATGGAAGCTGACAACCCTGAAATTCAGGCAGCGCCCATTTTGCTGCTCGAAGGGGTGGCTGTAGCCGACGGCGGTCAGCGCCGTGTAAACCGGGTACAGATTGTGGGTGTTGAAACAAACTTTGAAAAAATCGCTCAATCTGGAATTTATGCTGAACTTGAAGGGAATGAAATAGTTATAAGTAATAATCTGGCCGAAAGGCTGGAGGTTGGCGAAGGCGGCAACATTCTCGTCCGGATAAAAAAGGCCAGCCTGATTCCCATGAATGCGCCGTTTGTTTCGGCTGAAGAAACCAGTGTTTCGTTGCGGGCAACCATTAAAAAAGTGGTCGATAAAGAGGAAATGGGACGGTTCAGCCTGAAAACATCGCAAACAGCTCCTTACAATATTTTTATTTCGATTGACCGTTTAAACCGCCTGATGGAATTTGAAGGGAAGGCCAATCATATTTTGGTTTCTTCAGATTTAAAAGCCGGAGAAGTTCGAAAATCGGTTGAAAACTGCCTGACCCCTGTCGATGCCGGTTTGAAAATGAAATACATTGTTGCTACCGGCGAACTGGAAATTTCCACCGAACGGGTTTTTATGGAACCCAAAGTGGCACAGATTCTGGAAAAACTGCCCGGTTCAAAACCGATGATTACCTATTTTGTGAATGGAATCTCCACCAATCTCCACCAATCACAATTAATCTCTACCAATCTCCATCAATCACTTTCCATCCCTTATTCATTTGTTTCATCTCTCGAAGGCAACCAACTTGCCGACAACGAAATCATTCTCACCCAATGGGCTGCCGACGATTTGGGCGCACAACCGGGTGATACCATCAGTATAAAATATTTGGAAATCGGTCCGCTGCGGCAATTAATTGATCGCGGGGACGATTTTATCCTGAAAGAAATTGTTCCCATGTCGAAAGTTTGGGCCGACTCCACCCGGATGCCCTGGTTGCCCGGACTTTCGGATGCCGGCCATTGTCGCGAGTGGGATGCCGGAGTGCCCATCGATTTAGATGCCATTCGCGACAAAGATGAAGATTACTGGACTGAATGGGGAGGAGCACCGAAAGCATACGTTTCGCTGAACAAAGCACTTGAAATGTGGGAGAACCGGTTTGGAGTTTACACAGCAGTGAGATACCCGGCAGAATCATTTAATGAAGAGAAATACAGGCAGGTTTTTGCCGAAAACATAAGACCATCCGATTTGGGAATGGCAGTGGAGCCCATTCGTGAGGCAGGTTTGAGGGCCGCCCGCCAGGGAACAGATTTCAGCGGGTTGTTTTTGGGACTGAGCTTTTTTATTCTTATTGCGGCAATTATTTTAACGGCCCTGCTTTTTCGCCTCAACATCGAAACCCGTTCTGCTGAAGTGGGCATTCTTTCGGCACTTGGTTTCAAAGAAAAACAGGTGCGCAGCTTTTTCCTGCTCGAAGGGTTTGCTGTTGCGCTGGCTGGCGGACTTTTGGGATTGGCCTTATCAGTTTTTTACACCAAAGCCGTTTTTCAAATTTTAAACTCCCTTTGGTTCGACATTGTGCGCACCAATGTGCTGCTCATAAAAATTTATCCGTTTACCCTGGTTTTAGGGCTGATAATCAGTCTGGCCGTTTCGCTTGGCGCTATTTTTATTTCCATTTACCGTTACCAGAACCGCAAAACAGCCGAACTGCAAAAACGTACCGGTTCTGAAATGAAAAAAAGCAGGCGCCTTGCGCTGGATGCGTTGATGTGGATTTCCCTGGTTATCCCGGTAGTTTTGTTGCTTATGCAACTGATTCGCTCCGGTGCGCTTAATCCCATGCTTTTCTTTTTGTCGGGTGGATTGCTGTTGCATGGTTTGCTGTTGGCTTACCGGAAAATCCTGTTGGGAATGGAGATTCAAAAAACCGGAAAAATTCGTTTGGAAAAACTTTCGCGGCTGAATCTTGCCCGAAATCGGGGACGTTCATTAACCGTGGTTATTTTGTTTGCATTGGGTACTTTTCTGGTCATTTCCACCGGTTCCTACAAACTCGATTTGTTTGCCAATGCGCAGGATAAATCGAGCGGAACAGGCGGTTTTCTCTGGTTTGCTGAAACAACCATGCCGGTGCTTTATAACCTGAACGACCCGGGAAAAAGGGCAGACGAAGGGATTTACGAAGATTTTACCGCCGTACAATTCCGGCAGGTGGAAGGCGATGATGCAAGTTGCCTCAACCTGAACCGTATTGAGCAGCCGGCTATTCTGGGGGTGAACCCGGAAGTCCTGAGCGGACGGTTTTCATTTGCCACGCGCATGAAAGGGCTGGATGCCGAAGACCCTTGGGCGGCTTTAGATGATTCTTTTGATGATGGTTCCATTCCGGCCATTGCCGACCAAACTGTTATTCAGTGGGGACTGGGAAAAAAGGTTGGCGATGAGTTGCTTTACCAAAATGAAAAAGGAGACACGCTACGGTTAAAACTTATTGCAGGAACTACACCTTCCATTTTTCAGGGATATGTGATTATTTCCAATGAACATTTTTTGAGAAACTTTCCTTCCAACAGTGGTTCGTACCTTTTTCTCATAGATGGCGAACCTGAACAGGGAGAGGCCATCGGCGAAGAGCTCCGTTCGGTTTTCCGCGATTTTGGCTGGGAAATGGAAAACACAGCCAAACGACTGGTGGAATTTTATTCGGTTACCAACACCTACCTGAGCATTTTTCTGGCGCTCGGTGCATTGGGAATGATTCTCGGAACCATCGGGCTGGCAGTTATTCTGGCCCGCACGATTCTGGAACGCCGCCGCGAAATTGCGCTGATGCAGGCCATCGGTTTTGGGACCAGGCAACTATTCCGTTTACTGGTAAACGAATACCTGATATTGCTGGTTGCCGGCGTTTTAACCGGATTTGTTACCGCAGTGGTGGCAACTCTTCCATCTTTCATTTCATCGAATACTGATGCCTCTTTGGGAACAGTTGCACTGATTACCGTACTCATTCTTATCAACGGAATTATATGGATTGCCGGACTGAGCTGGTTTTCTTTGCAGAAGAAGAAACTGGTAACCGGGTTGAGAGTGGAATAGGACTATCTATCTTTGGAATAGGATATTAACTAAATATTTTTAATTTTGCTATTAGTTTATTATTATTAATAAGGAATTGAAACGTTAAACCAAGATGAATAACTAATTTAAATTTTCCACATGCGGTTACTTAATTTTTTTGATCAAGGAATTATCCTAAATATTGTTCTAAGCGGCCTTGGTGGAGCTATTCTTGCAACTTTAATCGTAATTATAAATAATAAATGCAAAGAATTAAGAAAAGAAAAAAATCTATTTAAAGGATTATTTTCTGAAATGAAGGTAAATTTAGAATATTTGAAACACAACTATGATACAGCTTGTCAAATTTTAAATAATAAGAAAAGTTCAGGTATTTTTATATATGTCAGAAACTTTATATGTGTGCAAATTTTAACTTCAGGAGAAATAAAATTACAGAATGAAACAAGAAAAAATATTGAGCATTATTTAGTTACTTTAGATCATTTGAATCAAATGATTAAGAAGGCTGAATCTGAAAAAATTATTGCAAACGAATCAAAGAATACTATTGAGAAAATCAAACGATATTGTCGTGATGATGAAAATGAATATAAGAAAGGGTGTGATTTTGTAAAAAAAGGCATTTTAAAAATTCAGAATAATTTATTTAGTAAAAAGAGATATTTAAGAAACAATTTTATGGTAGAATAAAAATAATTTACTTTTTGATTGAATATTAAATTGGTATAAATGTCATTAATTAATTGCCCTGAATGTGAAAAAGAAGTAAGTAGTCAAGCAGTGAGTTGTCCACATTGTGGTTTCCCTTTGCAGAGTGATGATTCTGATTATTTAGCTTGTCCTAAATGTTTATCAAAGAGATTACATATAGAAAAAGCTGGTTTTAGTGGTAAAAAGGCTTTTGCTGGTGCTCTATTGACAGGTGGAATAGGGATTTTGGCTGGAACTATTGGAAGTAAAAATCTTTATATCACTTGTTTAAGTTGTAGTAATAGATTTAAAGCTAAAGATGCTTATTTATTGAAGGTGGGCAAATCAGCAGAAGCACTGGATAAAAAAATAATAAGTGAATATGAAAAGCATAAAAGTTTAATGGGTGCGGTTAAGCTATATCATGACGAAACAAAAATACCTTTGGTAAAATCAAAAGAATATGTAACAAATTTATTAAAGAGAAATAATATTGAAGTTGTTAATAGTCAGTTAAATAGTGTGGTTTTTATAATTGTAGTTATTTTCGTTTTGTTCATTACAATTATATTTTTAGTAAATGATTTTTCGTGTAAAAATAATAGATCAAGCATTGAAAATAGTATTTATCAAGAAAATAAAAGCTATTCCAATAATAAAGATTCATTTCAAATTTCACAAAATTTAGTTGTCGGGGAGATTTATAAAATAGAAGGTACGCAAATAGCGTTAAGAACTGGACCGGGGGATAATTTTGATAAGCTAATAAATGAAAAGTTTTCTAACCTTATAAATGAAATTCACTATGCAAACGTTGATGGTTCAACAAAGATCAAATTATTGAATCTGAAAATTGGTTGGGCAAAAGTTCAAGTTGTTGAACCAGAATGGTTAAAGGAAACTCATATAGGTTGGATTCCAATAAAGCATGTTGTTGAAAAGCAATTAAATGAAATATTATTTGAAGAGATCAATAAAGATTTTTTAATTTTTTTATTAGAAAGCATTAAAAACAAAGAACTTATAGAAAAAGAGCTAAATAAATTGTATTTTTTTGAAGATGCAAATGGAATTTATAAATTTCAAGAAAAAATTAGAAATAAAGGAATTCATGTTATAGATATTGTGGAATTTTCTGACCTTGTTATTTTTCATACAGTTAATAAGGATTTGTTTATTCAAATTAGCGGTCAATTAAATGAAATCAAGAACCAACAAGAATTTATTGAAGCCTCAGATATTGGTAAGAGATTCCAAGAGGAAAAATATATCTTTGAAACATTAGAACCTAAATCTGGTATTGATCCTCAGCAAAATATTTACTATGATATCTATGTTTATCGTAACAAAAGTGTCAATTTAAATTGAACTTCGATATTGTTTTGTGAGTTGACTTTATTGATATTAGTGAAGAATAGTTTTACCTGAATACAGCCTTCCTGAACTCCTCCCAGCCCTCTTCAGTCATCCTTGACGGCGTAAACAGGCAAATTCCGGCTGCGCCGTTTGACACCGACTGGATGATGGCATCAGCGATTTCAGATGGAACCAGTCCGTGGTTTTCCGGATCGGGTTCAGCGGTTTTTCGTTCGGGCGCCGGACAAATAAACAATCCGCTGTAAACGGGTACTTTCCCTCCGGTAGCTTCAAAAGCCTCGCGGCTCACTTCGCCAACCCATTCGGTATCTTCCAGGTAAAAATCGTTGTAGTTCATCGGGTAAAACGCATCGATGTTCCACTTGTCCCATTCCTGGCGAACGATTTTTTTTGCCACAGAATTTGGTCCTGGGAAAACTGCAGCGGTTATCAGCTTGTCTTTTGAATGAACCATTTCGGCTAACCTGTTTACAAGGTTGGTAATCAAGTCATATCTGAACTGTTTCCATTCATCAACGTGAGAGGGTTCCTCCACTTCAAGAATATTGATTCCGGATTTTTTTTCGAAATCGGCCACACATTTTTCGCAATAACAATAATCGAACTGCGGATATTCACGGTCCATGACCAGCCCATATTTTTCCCAAAGTCCGCGTGCTAATATTACATCGGGGAAGCGGATGTAATCCAGGTGAACTCCGTCAACCTCAGGAATGTCAGCAACTTTTTCGTATAAATTTTCAAGAAAAGAATATACTTCGTCACGGTTTGGGCACAGAAATTTGTAATACCCCACATACGCCGGATTGCTCCACGCCGACTGGCCCAACCCATTTACAGCATATAAACTGGTATCAAGCAAACCTTCCCTGGCCTGCATCAGTGTTGGAATCCAGGCATGGTATTCAAGCCCGGCTTCTTTGGCCAGTTTGGCAACCCGTTGGTTGGTTTCGGCGCTGTGACCAGCGCTGTACATCAGCCCGTCGATTCCTTTTTCTTTCAGGTCTTTGAATTCTGAAAGAAGCTCAGTGTCTGATTTGTTTCCCGGGCCTGATTCCCAAGCATAAACGGGAATTTTGTTCCTGTTTTCAGACTTGCAGGAAAACAGGAACAAAACAATGGCAAGAATAAAGAAATTTTTCATTAATAACCCCATTCTTTCATAACAGCCAGATTTTCACGCATGCAATCGAGTGGCGCTTTTCCCTGGTAAGCTTCCTGTTCAATTATAAAAAGTTTGGTACCCATTTTTTTCGCCATATCGGTTACTTCCCTCGCGCCAACAAGGCCTTCGCCCAAAACAGTACTTTCATAGCCTTCACCATTTGCACTGCGAACCATGTCTTTTACATGAATATTGTCGTAACGCCCGGGATAATCGCCCAGCACATCTTTGGCCAGTGCACCTGCAATGTACATATTTCCCATGTCGAGTTGCATCACCACTTTGTCGGCATCGGTATTTTTCATCATCAAATCAAATATTTTTTCGCCGTTAAGGGTTTCACTGAATTCAAAATCGTGGTTGTGGTAACCAAATCGCATGCCCGACTTTTTGCACAATTCGCCGCAATTGTTGAATACCTCCATAAATTTCATCAAATCGTCGTAGGTTTCCCGCAAACTTGCATCCAGCCATGGACTCACCACGTATTCCTGCCCCATAAATGCTGCATCATCCACCAGTTTTTTCCATTCATCGGTAAAATCCTGTTGCTGTTCATTCCAGTGATTTTTTCCTAAAACAGTGTGTCCCGACGGCATTTTCAGCCCAAGGTCGTCCAGAACTTTTTTAAACTCCTGAGCGGTCCAACCGTAAAACTTGTGATTAACGTAATTGGCATGTTCCACGTGAGTGTAACCCATTTCTGCCAATTGAGTCAGGGTTCCAGACGGATCACTCCCCATTTCGTCGCGCACACTGTAAAGTTGAAGTGCTGTAACTGTTTTTCCCCTTCCGCGGGAACAGGCAAGTCCCGGAATAAGTGAAGTGCCGGCAATGGCTAATCCGCTGGTTTTCAAAAAATTTCTTCTCGATGTTTTCATTTTAACTGGTTTTTTATGGTTTAATTTCTTTGTTAAGTTCCGAAAATCGGAATTTAATGTTAAAACTACAAATTTTTTGGTTGACTTAACGAAATTGCTTTGAAACAAAATTGTCTCGGAAATAAATAGTAAGTTTGAAGAAAAAGAACCATGAAGCGTCGATTTTTTTTAAAAGTAACAGCCTCCGGTTTAATAACCATTCCGGCATTTCCCGGTTCACTTTATTCCATAGAAAAATCTGAAAGAAAAATTCGTTTGGGAGGGCCTCTTTTCGAAAAGTACAATTCCCCTGAGGAATGGGTTGCTGCCCTGAAAAAAAAAGGATACCGCGCTGCTTACTGCCCGGTTTCTCCTGAAGCAAGTGATGGAATTATTGGCGCTTACAAAAAAGCCGCCGAACAAAATGACATTGTAATTGCCGAAGTGGGCGCCTGGAGCAATCCCATCAGCTCCTATTCGAAAATTGCTGAGGCAGCCATTGAAAAGTGCATTGCCTCGCTGGCATTGGCCGACCAGATTGGCGCCCGATGCTGTGTGAATATCAGCGGGTCGCGAAATCCGCAACAATGGGCCGGACCTCATCCTGAAAATCTTACCAGTAAAACGTTCGACCTGATTGTGGAAACAACGCGAAAAATAATAGACGCGGTGAAACCCACCCAAACATTTTATACTCTTGAAGCAATGCCGTGGAGTTACCCCGATTCGGGTGAATCCTATCTGCAATTAATAAAAGCCATTAACCGCGAACATTTTGCGGTTCATCTCGATCCGGTGAACTGGATTATAAGTCCGCAGGTGTTTTTTAAAAACGGAGAAATGATTCGGGAGGCTTTTAGAATGCTGGGACCACATATAAAAAGCTGCCATGCTAAAGATATTGTCATAGATGAGGAAACTTACCTTCCACGTTTCGATGAAGTGAGGCCCGGACTGGGGAAATTGGATTATGCAGTTTTTCTTCAGGAACTTTCAAAACTGAACGATATTCCTTTAATGATGGAGCACCTGCAAACATCGGAAGAATATGAAATAGCTGCCGGTTACATTCGGAAAACCGGGAATATGTTCAATATCGGGCTTTAATTTCTCTTTTAAATGCAACGTTAAGCCAATATTAAAAGATATGGAACACTGTTTTTTTACCCGATGAACATTTTTACATAAAACCATACGAACGGGGTAAAAAGTTTAATCCTTTCTTTTTGAGTTGGTTTCAGGGTTGTAAATGATTTATGGATCACCTGACGGAAAGCATTTTTTCTGATTTAAATCATTTTTCCAAAAACATATTTTGCGACATAAAACCTAAATTTTAGCTGATTTTCCTTCATTCTTATTAAAATCTTGTTAGTACATTTACGCTTCTTTTAAAAAAAGTGTGTTTTTACCTCTTTTTAATTAAAGAAAAATTTCAGTATAAATGAATTATTAAAAACATCAGGAATATATGACTTCGAAAATTCAACAGTTAACTGAAACCATTTACAACGAAGGGGTTCAAAAAGCGAAGGAAGAAGCGGAAGCTATTCTGAAAGAGGCAAAAGAAAAAGCCGCCGGCATTGAAAAAGAGGCACAAAAAGAAGCTGAAAAAAAGGTGACCGAGGCTGAAGGAAAAGCACAGGAGCTGAAAAAGCAGGTGGACTCGGAAATCAAAATGACACTCAATCAGGCTGTTTCGGCCATGAAGCAGGAAATTACCTCGCTCATTGCCATGAAGGTAATTCAGCCTCCGGTAAAAGAGTTGTTTTCCGATAAAGATTATCTGCAGAACTTAATTTCCACCGTTGTGAAAGGCTGGATGGAAAAAGAAAGTTTCGATGTAAAAGTTATCCTTCCCGAAAATGACCGGGATATGCTCGATGGTTTCTTTAAAAACAACCTGGCCGATGAACTGAACAAAGGACTGGAAGTGGCCTTTGCACAGAACATGAAATCCGGTTTCAAAATCGGGCCTGCCGATGGAAGTTATCTCATCAGCTTCACCGACGAGGATTTTACCAACTTCCTTAAAGCTTATTTGCGTCCGAAAACCAGTCAACTGCTTTTTGAGGAGGAAAAATGATCAAACGAAACTACTATTGCCTTGTAGCAGGCTTTCCCGATCTTATTCCTGATGACAAGAAACTACACTTTTCATCGGTGGAACTGCGCAATTATTTGCAGGAGGAGCTTCATCCGTCCGATTTTGAACTGGTGAAACTGTTCTACCTGCCCTTTGATCACGAAAATCTCATTAGTCTTTTGTTTGAGGGTGAGTTTGAATGGGACGGCAGCGGAAACTATTCCCGCGAAATCATGGAGCAGTTTGTGGATAAAAAGCAACTTGAATACATCGAAGCTTCGGCATTCCCTTCTTATTTTATCGATTTTATTGAATTTTACCACGACGATGAAGAGGAGTTCCCTAAAATTGCTGCCATAAAATTCCTGACAGAAGGCTGGTACAAAACGCTGGCAGAATCGGGAAATGAATTTGTAGCCAAGTTTGGCGAATTTAAACAAAACATGGCCAACATCATGCTGGCTTTGAACGGCAGAAAACACGACATTCCGTTTGAAGAGGCAATTATAGGCGACGACGAAGTGACCCATGCCCTGAAACGCAGCCGGGCAAGAGATTTTGGTCTGGCCAACGAAGTTAACGACATTGAAACCATCGTGCAGGTTTTTGAGATTGAAAACATGCTCGACCGCGAAATGAAACTCGACAACCTCACCTGGCAGTTTATTGATGAAATCAGCTTTTTCAACTATTTCACCATTGAAAAAGTGATGGGGTTTGTACAGAAACTTTTTATTGTAGAACGGTGGTTCAAACTCGACAAAGAAAAAGGACAACAGATATTTAACCAGTTATTAGAAGAAATCCAATCCAAATTTGAATTTCCTGACGAATTCGCAATAACATATGGAAAAAGAAAATAAAACAACAGGCAAAGTGGTTGGTATTGTGGCCAACCTGGTAATGGTAGAAGTGGACGGGCCGGTGGCCCAGAACGAAATTTGTTTCATCTCCCTGGGAGACGAAGAACTGATGTCCGAGGTGATTAAAGTGGTAGGTAAAATCGCTTATGTGCAGGTGTTTGAAAGTACCCGCGGATTGAAACCCGGTTCAAAGGTGGAATTCCGGGGGCACATGCTCGAGGTAACACTTGGTCCGGGTATTTTGTCACGAAACTACGACGGGCTGCAAAACGACCTCGACAAAATGGAAGGCGTTTTCCTGAAACGGGGAGAATATACCGACCCGCTCAACCGCGAGAAAAAATGGGAGTTTAAACCTATTGTTAAAGTCGGTGACGAAGTGCAGGCCGGTGACTGGCTGGGCGAAGTAAACGAAAACGACCAGCCCCATAAAATTATGGTGCCGTTTAAAATGAAGGGTACCTATAAAATTAAAGAAATTGTTGGCGAAGGGGAATACACGGTTGACCATAAAATTGCGGTGGTTGCAAATGGCGACGGTACCGAAACCGAACTCACCATGGTTCAGAAATGGCCGGTGAAGGTGGCTATAAGGGATTTCAAGGAAAAACCGCGTCCGTTTAAACTGCTTGAAACCGGTGTTCGCTGTATGGATACCCTGAACCCGATTACTGAGGGCGGAACTGGTTTTATCCCCGGACCGTTCGGAACAGGAAAAACCGTGTTGCAGCACGCCATTTCAAAACAGGCCGAAGCCGACATCGTAATTATTGCAGCCTGCGGTGAACGTGCAAACGAGGTAGTGGAAATTTTCACCGAATTTCCGGAACTTGAAGACCCGCGTACCGGGAAAAAACTGATTGAACGTACCATCATTATTGCCAATACATCGAATATGCCGGTGGCAGCCCGCGAGGCATCGGTTTACACGGCCATGACCATTGGCGAATATTACCGCGCCATGGGATTGAAAGTGCTGTTAATGGCCGACTCTACTTCCCGCTGGGCACAGGCATTGCGCGAAATGTCGAACCGTTTGGAAGAGCTTCCCGGACCGGATGCTTTTCCAATGGACTTGTCGGCTGTGATTTCCAATTTCTATTCGCGTGCAGGATTTGTCTATCTGAACAACGGAAAAACCGGTTCCATTACTTTTATTGGAACAGTTTCGCCGGCAGGTGGTAACCTGAAAGAGCCGGTAACCGAAAGTACACGAAAGGCAGCCCGCTGTTTCTACGGACTCAGCCAGGCACGTGCCGACAGCAAGCGCTACCCTGCCATCGACCCGATTGACAGTTATTCAAAATATCTGGAATATCCGGAAGTTCAGGAGAACCTTACAAAAAACGTAGGTGAATTTTGGCTGAAAGATGTAAACAAAACGAAAGACGTTCTCCTGCGCGGAAAGGAAGTCATGGAGCAAATAAATATCCTGGGAGATGATGGTGTACCCATTGGTTTCCACGAAACCTTCTGGAAAGCGGAACTCATCGACTTTGTTATCCTGCAACAGGATGCATTTGATAAGATCGATGCTTCCACACCAATGAAACGCCAGCAGTACATGCTTTCTAAAGTATTGGGTGTGGTGGACAGCAGCTTCTCCTTTAATCATTTCGAAGACGTGAGTGCTTTCTTCAAAGAAGTAATTAACGAATTCAAGCAGATGAACTATTCCGAATTTGAATCGGAAAAATTCAAAAAGCACGAAAAAACGCTTGAAGAACTGTTGAAAAAGCAGGCAAATTAATTAAGGCAATACATTAACAAGAGAAAAAGAAATACTATGGAAAGCCAGGCATTTCAGAAAGTATATACCAAATTAACCAACATTACCAAAGCCACTGTTACATTGAAGGCCGACGGAGTGGGTTACGATGAGATAGCCACAGTAGCCGGAAAACTGGCGCAGGTGGTAAAAATTGCAGGCGAGGATATTACCTTGCAGATTTTTGAAGGTACCGAAGGGATTCCTACCAATGCAGAAGTAAGTTTTTTGGGCAGACCGCCGCAGTTGACAGTAGGTGACGAACTGGCCGGAAGGTTTTTTAACGCCTTTGGTGATCCCATTGATGGAGGACCCGCAATTCAGGGCGAAGTGCGTGATATTGGCAGTCCTTCGGTAAACCCGGTACGTCGGAAGCAACCATCGAACCTCATTGCCACGGGTATTGCAGGCATCGACCTGAACAATACACTGGTTTCGGGGCAGAAAATTCCGTTTTTTGCCGACCCCGACCAACCTTACAACCAGGTGATGGCACTGGTGGCATTGCGCGCAAAGGCCGATAAAATCATTCTCGGCGGAATGGGATTGACCAACGACGACTACCTCTATTTTAAAAATGTTTTCGACAATGCAGGGGCGCTCGACCGCATTATCAGTTTTGTGAATACAACTGAAAACCCGCCTGTTGAAAGGCTGCTTGTTCCCGATATGGCGCTGACTGCCGCCGAGTATTTCGCCGTGGATAAAAACGAAAGTGTGCTGGTGCTGCTTACCGATATGACACTTTTTGCCGATGCGCTCAGTATTGTCTCCAACCGTATGGACCAAATTCCGTCGAAAGACAGTATGCCCGGATCACTCTATTCAGACCTGGCCCGTATTTATGAAAAAGCGGTTCAGTTCCCGGAAGGTGGATCCATTACCATTATTGCGGTAACAACGCTTTCAGGTGGAGACATTACCCACGCTATTCCCGACAATACAGGGTATATTACTGAAGGCCAGTTATTCCTGCGTCGTGATACGGATATCGGTAAGGTAATTATTGACCCGTTCCGATCGCTTTCGCGGTTGAAACAGTTGGTTATCGGAAAACAAACCCGCGAAGACCATCCACAGGTGATGAATACGGCCATCCGTTTGTATGCCGATGCGGCCAATGCGCGTACCAAACTGGAAAACGGGTTCGATCTGACGGATTACGACGAACGTACACTGAAATTTGCCAAAGAATATTCAGACCAGATTCTGGCCATTGATGTAAACGTGGATACCGATACCATGCTCGATATTACCTGGGAACTATTTGGAAGACACTTCAAAAAAGCAGAGGTGGCTATTCGCGAGAACCTGGTTGAAAAGTACTGGAAAAATTAAATGAAATAAATTGAATACGTGGCCATAAAATTTCAATATAATAAAACAGCATTACAGGGGCTCGACAAACAGTTGAAAGTCAGGGAACGGGCATTGCCTACCCTGAAAAACAAGGAGTCGGCGCTGCGTATGGAGGTGAAACGGGCCAAGGATAAGGCTGTTGAACTTGAAAAGGATTACAACCGGCAGGTTGGGTCTTATGAAGGTATGGCCCGGTTATGGGGCGAATTCGACCAAACCCTCATACGGATAAAAGATGTGGAGCTTTCTTCGAAAAAAATTGCCGGGGTGTTTACGCCGGTGCTCGAAAAAATCATTTTCGAAACCAACACCGACAATCTGTTTAACCAGCCCGTGTGGTTTTCCGATGGAATGTCCATCATTAAAATAATTGCTGAAGTTGCCATTGAGCGGGAAGTTTTCCTGAAAAAAATGGAGTTGCTCGATTTTGCCAGGAAAAAAACCACACAAAAGGTAAACCTCTACGAAAAAGTGCAGATTCCCGGTTTTCAGGATGCCATCAGGAAAATTAAACGATTCCTGGAAGATGAGGACAATTTGTCGAAGGCTGCACAGAAAATTGTGAAAGACCGACAGGAAAAACAAAGACAGGAGGAGGTTGAGGTATGATAGTTCCAATGTATAAATATGCGTTTTTGGTGTATCATTCCACCTACAAGGATTTCCTGAAAGATATCCGGAAAATCGGTGTGGTACACATCAATACAAAAAAAGATGAGCCTACACCCGAGATGCAGGAGCTTTTCAGGCACCTGAACGAGGTGGATAAAGCGGCCAAAAAACTGGATATGCTGGAGCCGGAAAAATCGGAACCCAAACCTGAGTTTCAAACAGGCGAAGAGGTTTTTACCCGGCTGAAAGATATGGAGAAAGAGATGGAGCACAACCATCACCAGGTGTTGCAGCTTGAGAAAGAGAAAAAACAACTGCTTCCGTGGGGCGATTTCAACTGGGAAAAAGTGCGCAACCTGGGAGAGAAAGGATTGCACATCCGGTTTATGTCGTGCCCCATACGGAAATACGAACCGGCATGGGAAGAAGAATTTTACCTCAAAGTAATAACCGACCTCGATGGTTACCGGTACTTTGTAAAAATTGAAAAAACAGAAAACGGCATCCCGCAAAACGGTTTTGATGAGATTTCGGGGGCCGATGAACTGGTGTTGCCTGAACGTTCGCTGAGCGAGGTGAATGCTCAAATAAACAAACTGAAAGAGGAAGCGGATGCGCTGAGTCACGAATTGCACCGGATT
>JAHYIT010000176.1 GCA_019429205.1 Mariniphaga sp.
CCTACCAGGATTTGCTGCAGGACCGGGCAGATGAGGACAATTTCGAACAACTGGTTCGTTCCACCCTTTTCAAAATAGATTTAAACGGTGATAAATCGGAATGGAAAGAAAATGCCATGTTTACCCGCATCAATATTTCGCCTGATGGTGAATATGTGCTGGTTACAGCCCTCGAAAAACCTTTCTCATACCTGGTTCCCTATTCACGGTTTCCCTCAAAAACAGTGGTTTACGATAAAGATGGAAACGAAGTAAAAGTGCTTCTGGAAGAACCGCTTCTGGAAGAAATGCCCAAAGGTTTTATGGCCACCCAAAAGGGAATGCGGAACATCAACTGGAGAAACGACAAACCGGCCACGGTTTTTTATGTTGAGGCCCTGGATGAAGGCGATCCAGCCATTGAAACCGAATTTCGCGACGAGGTGTTTGAGTGGGAAGCACCATTTAACAGACAGCCCCGATCAGTGCTGAGAACCATTCAGCGGTATGCCGCAATTTTATGGGGCAACGATGAAATTGCCATTGCTTTCGATCGCTGGTGGAATACGCGCAATGCTAAAACTTACCTGTTTAATCCGTCTGATTCACAACAAAAGCCGGAAATTTTATACGACCGTAACTATCAGGATAATTATAATGACCCAGGTTCTTTTTTAACAGATAAAAATGAATGGGGTGAAAATACACTCGTCATCAATAAAAATACGCTGTATTTAACCGGAACAGGACATTCCGAAGACGGTCCGCGACCGTTTTTCAGGGAGTTTGATTATAAAACAAAAGAGGTAAAAGAACTATGGCGTGCCGATGGGGTTGAGACGCTGGAACAGATTGTAAAAGTGATTGATCCCAATATCGGGGTACTTTTAACCCGCGTTGAATCAAATAATGTTTTTCCGAATTATTTCATCCGGAATATCAAAAGAAGGATTGCGCCGCAACAAATTACTTTTTTCCCAAACCCGTTTGAAAGTCTGGAGGGAGTTCATAAAGAGCTGATTACTTATCAACGCGAAGACGGTGTCGAACTTTCGGGAACCCTTTATTTGCCGGCTGGTTACGATCGGGAAAATAAAGAAAAACTACCCATGGTTTTATGGGCTTACCCGCGTGAGTTTAAAGATGCAACCAGTGCCGGTCAGGTTACTTCTTCTCCACATCAGTTTACTGCCCCGAACTACGGTTCACCCATTTTCTGGGTAACACGTGGTTTTGCCATTCTCGATGGCGCTGCCTTTCCCATTATTGGCGAAGGCGAAAAGGAGCCTAACGATACGTTCCGCGAACAACTGGTTGCCAATGCCAAAGCTGCTATTGATGCGGTGGATGCGCTGGGTTATATCGACCGGGACCGGGTTGCCGTGGGCGGACACTCTTACGGGGCATTTATGACAGCTAACCTGCTATCACATTCCGATTTGTTTGCAGCCGGAATTGCCCGAAGCGGCGCTTACAATCGCACACTTACTCCCTTTGGTTTTCAAAGCGAAGAACGTTCATACTGGGAAGCGCCGGATGTTTACAATGGCATGTCGCCGTTTATGCATGCCGACAAAATGAAAACGCCTCTGCTGCTCATTCACGGTGAAGACGATAACAACTCGGGGACCTATCCGCTGCAAAGCGAACGGTATTTTAATGCATTAAAAGGGTTGGGCGCCATATCCAGATTGGTCTTTTTGCCAAAAGAAAGTCATGGTTACGCAGCCCGCGAATCTATTTTGCATGTATTGTGGGAACAGGACCAGTGGCTGGAAAAGTGGGTGAAGAATAAAGGGGAATAATCACTGTTTTTTTACAAAACAACAGGCTATACAAGGGGTTTCCCGGAATGCGTGGTTAAAAACCGCGCGTTCCTTTAAAATGTTTCAGGGTGAAATTGGCGGAGCCAAAGGTTTCCTTGGTTTTCCGCCTCCTCCAATGCTTCCAGCCGAGTTATTGACTACCACGTGCAGGTTCAGGAAAATGCGATCCATATCCCGGCTCCAGGGTGTGTCTTTACTGCCCGGATCGATGAAGAATCCCCAGGCCTCTTCAAATTCGTCTTTTACCCGGCCATCTGGTCCCCATTCGGTAACCAGAGCGTAAACATCCCATGCGGTATCGTCAACGATATAAGCACCGTAATCTCGAAATGCCTCGGCCAGCCTTCTGCCCGGAGTGGTTTCAAAACCCAGCGAATCCAAATTTATTGACGGGGGCAAGGCCAGTAATGCACCCATCCGACATTCTTTAACAACCGGTTGGGTTCGGGCTTTCCCGTAATTCTTTTCGGCATAACTGTCAGCCGCCTTTGCAGGCCAGCGGAATCCTTTGGTTTCATAATCGAAGTAAAAGTTTTTTTGACCATAAAGGTTAACTTTCAGCACATGCTGAATGGGTCCGGATTCCTGCAGTAGTTCACCCACTCTCAATGCACCTCCGATGGCTGACAACCCCGATCCGCCATGTGCTCCATAATATCCCTCGCCATATAAATCTTCGTCACCAAACATGTATTGCGATGTGGCAGGTTCTCCGGCTTTACATCTTGCAAAAGGCTGGGTTTGCTTGATGGTTCTGCCATCGGGCATTAAAACGGCTAAGCCTGAATTGGGTGTCAGTCCGTCCCAGGTTTCGGGGCTCACTACAAAATCATCGGGGATTGGCGCTGAAAACAACAAATCACCTTCCGGTTTACACCTGTTCTTATTACGGTTCCAGCCGGCATAATTGGTGAAGATTTCGGTTTGCGGAGCATACGGTGTCAGTACAATGAGGTCTTCGTCAATGGTCATTCCTTTTGCCATGGCCCGTTCAATTCCGGCATGTAAGTAAACAGCTTCGCTCCCAATGGGCATGTTCCAGATTGAAGCAGAACTAAAGGGTTGTTTAAAAGGATTACGTTTGAGTTTATGCTGATCATCTTCCTGAAGTCTTGAACATCCTTTTGCAATGGAAGCAGTCAACAGAAACGCAGTAAGTATGAGAATACAATTTCTGTTCATTGGTTAATGTTATTTTAATTTTAATGCAATAAAGTTAGTTAACAATCTCAATTCAGCAATATGCTGAGTAACGGAATTCGAATATTGCATAATGCTGATTTTTCAATGAATCGCTGAATTCTCAGAACATTCCGGTTTAGGCAGTTGTTTTGATTCTACCATACCCTAAAGTTGGGGTTTTTATTAAAAAACAGAAACAACCATTTATGAATAATTTTCAAACAGGATTAATAACTGCAATACCATCAATAAAAAGCGAAGTTCTCCCATTTTCGGATTTTTTGAATAATTTAAAAATAAAAGTACGCCGTATTTTTAATGACAGGGAAAATAATGATCAGTTAAGTCTGAAACGTGGAATTCCACTGTTTGCGCTGAAAGAAATTATGTCCGGTAATCCGTTATCGGTAAGCATTCCCAAAGAATATGGCGGCAGGGGAGGATTGGTGCATGAAAATATTGCCCTGCTTTCCATGGCTTCCTACGAATCTTTAGCGCTTTCGCTTACACTGGGAATTAACTCGGCGTTGTTTTTACAACCGGTTGCCAAATATGCCAGTGATGAAACAAAAGAAACGGTATTTAACCGGTTTCTGATGCAAAAAAATATGGGCGGTTTAATGATTACCGAACCCGGTTTTGGAAGTGATGCCTTAAACATGCAAACACATTACACTGAAAAAAACGGAGAATTTCACATACAAGGTAAAAAACATTGGGCAGGTCTTACGGGTTTGGCTGATTACTGGCTTTTAACAGCCCGTAAAATGACAGAAGCAGGTAATTTACAGCGCGATATAGACTTTTTTGTATGTGATGTACATTCACCCGGTCAGGAAATTGAAGTGGAGGAATTGTTTGATAACCTCGGCCTCTATATGATTCCATACGGGCGCAACAGAATTGATGTAAAAGTTCCGGAAGCACATAAACTTCAACCTCACACAACAGGTGTGAAAATGATGCTGGACCTGTTGCACCGCAGCCGGATGCATTTTCCGGGATTGGGCATGGGTTTTATCCAGCGAATGCTCGACGAAGCAATTGACCACTGCAAACAGAGGTTTGTAGGTGGTAAGAGCTTATTTGGCTATGATCAGGTGCAGAAACGTTTGTCAAAGATTCAGGCATCATATACCATTTGTTCGGCAATGTGTGCAAACAGCAGCGAAAAGGCCGGAATTGAAAATGACCTTGCACCTCATGGTATTGAAGCCAATGCAGTGAAGAGTGTTATTACCGATTTAATGCATGACGCGGCACAGTCGGTTTTACAACTGGTTGGAGCCAAGGCTTACAAGCTAAACCACATTGCCGGGCGGGGTACTGTTGACAGCCGTCCATTTCAGATTTTTGAAGGATCTAATGACATCCTGTATGCCCAGATTTCTGAAGGTTTGCTAAAATTGATGAAACGGACCAAAGAAAACAACCTGTTTCGGTTTTTTAAAAGTTTCAGCCTTACCGAAAATGCTGCTGATTCCATAAAAGGACATGTTAATTTTAATCCTGACTTCCAGATGCCGCAACGCAAACTGGTAGAAATGGGAAAAATTATTGGCCGTGTAATTTCTTTAAATCAGGTGTTGGATGTTGCCGGAAAAGGTTTCAGGAAAGACCTTACAGAAGGCAGTATTGCCATGCTTCAGCAGGATATTTCAAATCGTATAAACAACTTTTCATTTAAAAATAATACCCGGGTTGTGGAAGAGTATGAAGAAAACAGTTCGTGGCTGAATTTTGTTACCGCCAAAATTTAACCTTGTTTTCTGTGTTATTTTAAAGATATGGTTTTAAGCCCTTTTATTTTCCAAACGTTCCAGGTACCGTTTCTTTGCTTCCTCCGGATCCTGTCCCGTTTCCACATAAATACGGGTCCTGGCGTTGATTATTACTTCCTGCATTTTATGTAAATCGGGCGATTTAAAACTGTGATGTTTTTTGTCAAACATGCTATTATCCTTTCAATTAATGTTAATAAAATGATTTGCATTGCCATCAAGGCAATGTTAAAGTTCATTCAAGTATGACAAGATAGATTTTTTGTCAGATACCCGGTAAAATAACCGAGTTTGTACAAATATACATTAAATATTTGTAAAACAGGAGTTATCACAATAATTTTGCGTAACTTTGCCGCGTTATTTAAAATTCAATTTATGTATAAAGGAACAGTTAAGTTTTTTAATGAAGCCAAAGGTTTTGGTTTTATTAAAGATTCCGATTCGAACAAAGAGTATTTCGTTCATGCAAACGGATTAAAAGATGATATCCGTGAAAACGACGAAGTAACTTTTGAATTGGAAGAAGGAAGAAAAGGATTAAATGCGGTAGATGTTAAACTGGCTTAGGCTGGTCAAGAATATTTGTACCATTTAAAGAGCTTACAAATCCCGCCACCGGCGGGATTTTTTTTATTTTAATTATTCTCTGCCCTTCCAGGTTCCCTTCGGTTTTTTCCGGGATTTTCTGTCAAGTCATCGCCTAAATCTTCACGTGCTTCGGCAGCAATTTTTTCTAATCTTTCAACAATTTCGGGATAAAATTCTATCAGATTGTATTGTTCGCCCGGGTCGCGTCTCAGGTCGTATAAACCGCCTTCATGCGGAAAGTTTTCATTTACCCTGCCAGGCTGGCCGTCATTTCCAGGTTCAAAGCCGCCATAAGTACGGCCTGGATGTGGAAATACAAGTTTCCAATTTCCATCCTGCACCGCTTCCAGGCTGTTTCGCCGGTAATAGTACCAGAACGATTTTCGGGGGGGCTCCACGTTTTCGCCTTTAATTAAGGATGAAATACTCACACCGTCAATTTTCTTTTCAGGAAGAGGAGCCCCTGCAAATTCGGCCAGGGTTGGCAGAAAATCTATACTTGATATGAGGGCGTTGTTAACCGTTCCCGGCGAAATAGTTCCTTTCCAGTACATGAGGCAGGGAACACGCTGGCCGCCTTCAAACGAGGTGCCTTTCCCTTCGCGCAGACCGCCGGTGGTTCCGGCATGGTTGCCGTAATTGAGCCATGGACCGTTATCGGACGTAAAAATAACCAGCGTATTTTTTTCCAGTTCATTTTCTTTCAGCGTTTGAATAACCTGCCCTACGCTCCAGTCGAGTTCCATCATTACATCGCCGTAAAGGCCCTGCTCCGATTTTCCTTCAAATTTATCTGAAACATACAACGGAACATGGGGCATGGGGTGGGCCAGATAAACGAAAAAAGGATTTTCCCGGTTTTTTTGAATAAATGCAACCGTTCGTTCCGTGAATTCAGTCGTGAATTGTTTCTGGTCATCGGGCGTAACTGCGTCATTCACTATGGTTTCATTTTCAAATAATGGCAACTCAGGATATGCTCCCGGTCCGCGCGGATGGTAGGGCCACATGTCGTTGGAATAGGGGATGCCGTAAAATTCGTCGAACCCGTGGCGGGTGGGCAGAAATTTATCCTGAACGCCCAAATGCCACTTGCCATAAATGGCTGTGGCGTAACCTTTCTTTTTCAGGACTTCGGCCAGCGTTTCTTCATCGGCCGAAATCCCGGTTTTGGAAGCATGGCTTAGGGCCCCCGAAAAGCCAACGCGGTTGGGATAACATCCCGTAAGCAGTCCGGCACGTGAGGCGCTGCAAACGGCCTGCGGGGAATAATGACGGGTGAAAAACAAGCCCTGCGCTGCCATTTGGTCAAGATGGGGCGTTTCATAATCAAGCGCTCCGGTGAGTGTGAGATCACCGTAACCCATGTCGTCGAAATAAATAATGACAAAGTTGACGGGTTTTTCTGTTTTTTCAACTTCAGTGCACGCCTGGAAAAGGAAAGCAACAGCGATGAACAATACGATAGTATAAACTTTTAATTTCATTTTTGTTGAGTTTTTATTTTGTTACGGCAATAACCCCTCTGAAATAGCCAATAGATTCGGCAATTCCCATAAATGGATTATCCATGTTTTTTTCGTGTTCCAGACTGCAAACTCCCGTATAGTTCACTTCGCGCAACATGTTTACAAAGGCAGGGATGTCAATAATTCCACGACCGATTTCCACCGAATATCCTTGTTTGGTGTCGGCGGTAACATCTTTAATATGAATATCAAAAACTCTTGAATGATATTTTTTCATGTCGGCCACAGGATCTTTTCCGTTACGGGTATCGTGCCCAATGTCGAGGCACATGCCTATGCGTGGGTCGAGGTCTTTTACGCTTTCCCAAACATCGTCTGCATCCGGGAAAAGCTCGATGTCGGGGCCGTGCAGGTGAATGGCATAATGGAAATCGTACTCCTTGACTTTTTTGTCAACGTAAGGAAGCAATTCGTAAGTAGGTACACCCACAATCAGTTTTACCCCAACCCGTTTGGCATAGTCGAATGCGCGGTCAACCTCTTCTTCGGTTTTCATGTAAATAGGTCCTACGGCATAACCGGTAATTCCTTTGGCTTTCAGTTTGTTGTGAAAGTCGGCAATTTCCTGATCGGTGCTGTTAAATGGCAGGTGGAAATCTTTGATGCACAGGTAATGCACATCTGATTTTTCAAGGGTTTCAAGGGTTTTGTCCAGATCAAACTTTAC
>JAHYIT010000177.1 GCA_019429205.1 Mariniphaga sp.
CTGCGAAAGGGGCCTAAATGCGTCCCTTAACGCAAACGGAAACGAAATGCAGGAACGATATAAATATCTGGACACCTAAATCGACGAAGCGTTAGCAGGTAGCAAAAGCAAGACCGAAGAGCGAGGCTTCTCACTTTCGACTTTTGACTTTCGACTTTTTTTCTGATGACTGTCGACTGTCGACTGATGACTTTTTAATCTGTGTTGCAAAAAAAAAGTTGGTTTTTTGAAAGATTATGTTTCAGAAACATTATTTTTGTGCTACATAATTATTGAAGGATGAAATTCGTCGACAGGATTGAAGAACAGGAAAGGCTAAACGCGGCATTGAATGCTGAAACGCCCGCGTTTATCGTGGTGTATGGTCGTCGTCGCATAGGTAAATCAACCTTGATCAAAAAGGTGCTTTCCCCGGCCGATGTCTATTATATGGCCGACCAGACCGAGCGTTCGCATCAAATTGAGCTGCTGGCAAAAGAAATCGGGCTCAGGATCGATGGGTTCGACCGGGTGGTTTATCCCGATTGGCAGGCCCTGTTCGAGGCGCTCAATTTTCGCACAAAAGAAAGATTTACACTTTGTCTGGATGAATTTCCTTACCTGGCAAAAAGTTCGCCCGAACTTCCGGCACTGCTCCAAAAACTGATTGATAAAAAATCGCTCCGATACAACATTGTTTTGTGCGGTTCGTCGCAGCAACTCATGCAAGGTCTGGTCATCGATGCTTCCTCGCCGCTTTACGGCCGCGCCGACCAGATTCTCAAACTTTCGCCCATCCCCCTGCATTATTTACACCAGGCAGCAGGATGTTCCGCACAATCAGCCATAGAAGAATACGCCGTTTGGGGCGGGATTCCCCGGTACTGGGAAATCCGTTTGCAGAGCGCTTCCCTGATGGAGGCCATTGCGTATAACTTACTGGATGCGCAAGGCCTGCTTTTTGAAGAGCCATACCGTTTGTTCATCGACGATATGCGCGATATTGTGCAGGCATCTACCCTGCTTTCATTCATTGGCAATGGCGTCAACCGGATCTCCGAAATTGCAGCCAGGGCAAACAAACCGGCCACAAGTCTTTCGGGGCCCCTGGATAAACTGATCACACTGGGATATATTCAGCGGGAAATTCCTTTTGGAGAAAGCCCCCGCAACAGCAAAAAAGGGCTTTATAAGATATCGGACCCCTTGATGGATTTTTATTTCCGCTTCGTGGTGCCCAACCGCTCGCTGATTGAATTGGGACGCCGAAAGGTGGTGATGCAGGAGGTGACACAACGCTTTAACGGATACGTATCGAAGCATTGGGAGGAATTGTGCCGGAGGGCCGTGAGCGGACAGCTGCTTACAGGAAAGCAATACGGGATGGCTTCGCGCTGGTGGGGAAGTGTTTCGCGCAACGAACAAATGGAAATCGATGTGGTGGCCGAATCAACCGATGGCAAGTATTTGCTGGCAGGTGAATGCAAATGGGCTGATAAGGAGGATGCCGAATATTTGCTTAAACAAGTGGCGGAAAAAGCAAAAAAATTGCCTTTTGTGGCAAACAAAGAAATTGTGCCGCTTGTGTTTTTGAAAAACAACAAAGCCCCGGCGGAAAACATCATATTACCCGAACAGGTCATTGAAATGCTTAAATGAGAGTGTGAGGGTTTGAAAATAAGTGGGTTTGAAGAATGACAGGAACCGAAAACCGGAAGCAAAACCCCGCTTAGCGGCGACATTATCAAAACAAAACACGAGGAAGCGAACCAGAGAGGAGGCGAGGAGACGAAAATTGCCGGATGAGCGGATGAGCAGATGAGCGAATTAGCAGATGAAAAAGGAAGATAAAAAATCTGTGAAAATTCTCTTAATTTGAGTAAATCTGTGTTCCAAACTTTTTCTCGCAGAGAGCGCCACGAAAAACCACGCCCCTCGACTCCGCCCGGAACAGCAAATAGCTAAAAGCTAAAAAATCTTCTTACAATTTTGGAATTCAATTCCAGATTTGTAAATTTACAGCATGATATCAAGAACGGCAGAAAAAGAGCTGAATTTATTGTCTGATCAATTTAAGGCAGTAGCTGTGGTAGGTCCCCGCCAATCGGGCAAGACCACCCTGGTGCGCGAGGTTTTTAAGCACAAGCCTTATGCCAACCTTGAAAACCCCGATTTGCGGAAATTTGCTTTAGAAGATCCAAGAGGATTTTTATCGGCATATCCAAAGGGGGCCATCCTTGATGAGATCCAACGCACACCCGAACTTTTTTCCTACCTGCAACAAATCCTTGATGAGTCGAATGTCAATGGATTGTTCATTTTAACGGGTTCAAACAATTTCCTTCTTCAGGAAAGCATTTCCCAAAGTCTGGCTGGTAGGGTAGGGTATTTGTTTTTGCTGCCCCTTAGCCTTGAAGAAATTCCCGAAAAGAACGCCGCCAGCAATCAATTAATGGTCAAGGGAGGTTATCCCGCACTTTATAACGAAAAAATTGATGTGACAAAATATTATGCAAACTACATCAGAACCTATATTGAGCGCGATGTGCGTTTGCTTAAGAACATTAACGACCTTTATGCTTTTGAGCGATTTTTACGACTCTGTGCCGGACGTATCGGTCAGCTGCTAAACATGAGCAGCCTTGCCATTGAAGTTGGGGTTGATGTTAAAACCATCGGTTCATGGATCGGGGTGCTTGAAGCCAGTTTTGTTGTTTTTCGCCTGCAGCCATGGCATAAAAACTATAATAAGCGGGTGGTAAAAATGCCAAAACTTTATTTTTACGATACTGGCCTCGCTTGTGCCCTGCTTGGAATTGGAAGTCCAGATCAACTTACATTACATCCCTTCCGGGGAAGCCTTTTTGAAAACATGGTAATACTCGAAGTTTTTAAAAACCTCTTTAACAAGGGAAGCTCAAGCAAGCTGTTTTTCTGGCGCGATAATGTAGGAAACGAAATTGATTTGCTGCTTGATCATGGGCAGGGTCATATTCCTGTAGAAATAAAATCGGGGCAAACCATTTCAGATGATTTTTTCAAAGGAATTCTTTTTTGGAATAAACTGACAAAAACCGAAGGAGGATTTGTGATTTATGCCGGCAATATAGCCCAGCATCGAAGCAACGGCATTAACGTATTACCTTTCAACCAGATTGCAAATCTCTTCCAACAGGATCACTAGTCACGAAGCAAAGCAACCGGGTTAATTCCTTTTCTGACTTTCGACTTTTGACTTTTGGCTTTTCGACTTTCCCTTTTGTGTCTTTTGCGCCTCCTTGGTGGACCTTTGTGGAATAAAAAAATATTCATCCACAGATGACAAAAATGACCACAGATTAAATAAAAATAATTTGTGGAAATCTGTGTTAATCACTTTAATTTGAGAAAATCTGTGTTCCAAACTTTTTCTCGCAGAGAACGCCACGAAAAACCACTTTCGCTTCGGGACATTAATATTATTTTCCTTAAAATCACTACCTTTGGTAGGCTAAATCCGGTGGTATTATGGCAAAGTATCTTTTTGAAGGCAAAATAAAAACAGATTCATCCAGGGTTACAGTGAAGCTCTTACTGTTTCACTTCGAGGATGAAAACAAGGTACATTTTGTTTACTCGCCGCATTTAGATCTGACAGGATACGGCAACAGCCTGGAAGAAGCCAGGAGATCTTTTGAGATTTCCCTCGAAGACTTTATTGATTACACCGTAAAAAAGAAAACCATCGGAAAGGTTCTCACCGATCTGGGCTGGGAAATGAAAGGAAAATCGCGCAAGCCGAAGAAAATGATTGCACCTAGCATAACCAGCGTAATCAGTGAAAATGAATATGTTTCAGAGATTTTTGACAAATATCCGGTAAATACCTTTCACGAGGAAGTTGGGCTTCCCGTGTTTCAATAAAAAACCGATCCGGCAATGTCAACAAGAAAGTTGTCCAACATTCCGGTTGCAGATTTCAGAAAATTTCTTCAAAGCCAGGGTCTTAACCTGATCAAAGAGGGCAAAGGACGTGGTGGCCATGAAAAATGGTCGCGTATTGATCTCGACCGGCCAATTATTATTCAAACCCATATCGATCCGGTTCCTGAGTTCATTGTAAAACAGGTTTTGCGCCACTTGAAAATGGACCGCGAAACGTTTTTTTTGGCCTTCAGCAAGAACCCAAAGCAATAAAAAAACCCAGGGCGCTACCACCGGGCTGAATTAAGCCGGGCTTTCAGCCCGAAAATTCAAAAGCAAAAGACAATACCATTCATACGCCCCGAAGGAGCAGCCTAATTTCAACCTAATGGCAACGCCTTGGGATTAACATGCACCACCAAATATTTGCGCCCTGAAGGGGCAACCTAATTCAACCCAATGGCAACGCCTTGGGTAGGCAATAACAATATCGTTCATGCGCCCCGAAGGGGCAAATTAAAAACCACTCTTATGGCACAATCCCTATCCAAAATCTACATCCACTTGGTTTTCCACATTAAAAAAAACTCCCCCGCAATCCGTGAAGAACACAAAAACGACCTTTACGCTTACATGGGTTCTGTTATCAAATCCAATGACTCAATTCCAATCATTATCAATGGCACAGCTGACCACGTCCACATTCTATGCGTAATGTCGAAAAACATTTCCCTGGCAAAACTTACTGAAGAAATCAAGCGCCACAGCAGCCGCTGGATAAAAACATTAGACCCGCGTTACACAAAATTTGCATGGCAAGGCGGTTATGCTGGCTTCTCCGTTAGTCAATCCATACATGACAAAACCAAACAATACATTGCAAACCAGGAAGAACACCATAAAAAATTTACTTTTAAAGAGGAATTGATCAGGTTCTTGAAGGAGTATGGTGTTGAATACAATGAAGCGTATTTGTTTGAGGATTAACCTGCCCCTTCAGGGCGTCTAACACCACTGCCATTCAAAAAACCCAGGGCGATGCCACCGGGCTGAATTAAGCCGGGCCTTCAGCCCGAATCCTCCAAAACAAAGGAGCAACCAATTCGACCCCATGAAAAGCAACCATGCATTTATTCCGGCCTGAAAGCCCGCCTGCCGGCCGGCAGGGCCAGATTAAAATGACCCAAAATAAACTGCCCTTTCAGGGCGCCCGATATCAACACCACACATATACCCGGGGCGCTGCCACCGGGCTCAATTAAACCGGGCCTTCAGCCCGAAATAAAAACACCAGAAGTTTGTGACAATTCCAAACCTCGCCCCGAAGGGGCAACCTAATTCAACCCAATGGCAACGCCTTGGGCAGACAATAACAATATCGTTCATGCGCCCCGAAGGGGCAAATTAAAAACGACTGAATTCAACCGGGCCTTCAGCCCGAAAATTTAAAAGCAAACAGCATTACACACATCTCTTCGTCCAGCGAAGCGGGACCGGCCAAGAGTAACCCCGGGTCGCCCGGCAATTTGAGAAAAAGTGACTATAGAGACTTAAGAGGGGGAGAGAAGAAGCGAGGACGCGAGGACGCGAGGACGCGAAAATTAGAAGGTTTGAGGATTGTTTTTTCTGATGACTGTCGACTGATGACTGATGACTGACGCTGATCGATTTAGGAAAAAGAAAATAATTATGTAAATTTGCAATTCAAGTGCAATATTGCATAAAGTGATTGTTCCAAGAAAAATATTACCCCATCTGCAAAAGATGTTGCAGCAGTTTCCGGTGGTTTCACTTACCGGGCCGCGGCAATCGGGGAAGACCACGCTGCTGACCAGCGCTTTTCCGGGCTACAAATATTTCAACCTGGAGCGGCCCGACCACCGCCAGCTCATCATGGAAGACCCGGTGGGCTTCCTGAAAAACACCGGCCCGCAGGTCATTTTCGACGAGGCACAAAACCTGCCTGAATTGTTCAGTTATATCCAGGTAATGGCCGATGAACGAAATATCCCGGGACAATATATCCTTTCTGGCTCACAAAGCTTCTTAATGAACAAGCAAATCTCGCAATCGCTGGCAGGCAGGGTTTATGTGGCCCATTTACTGCCGTTCAGCATGCAGGAAATAAAAAGGCCTGCTGACTTGTTCCAGACTATATTTGATGGTTTTTACCCACGCCTGCACCAGGCAGGCATTCATGCCACCGATTTTTTTCCATCCTACCTTCAAACCTATATCGAAAGAGATATCCGCTCTCTGAAAGCCATTGAAGACCTGAATGCCTTTTCGCGATTTCTGGGGCTGTGCGCCGGTCGCACGGGCCAGGTGCTCAACCTGAGCTCTCTGGCCAGTGATACCGGTATAGCGGTCAACACGGCAAAGTCATGGCTTTCACTGCTTGAAGCCAGCTATGTGGTTTTTTTGTTGCAACCCTGGCACAAAAACTTCAGCAAAAGGATTATTAAATCGCCAAAACTGTATTTTTACGATACGGGCCTGGCCTGCTCACTGCTTCGCATCACCAGCCACCAAATGATCGCCACCCACTACTTATTTGGAGCCCTTTTCGAAAACCTGGTCATCAGCGAGATAATGAAACAGTTTCACCATGCCGGCATACGCCCCCCGGTGTATTTCTGGCGCGAGAGTAACGGTATGGAGATAGATTGTATCATCGAAAAAGAAAACGGGCAGGTAACGGCCATCGAAATCAAAGCCGGACAAACCTTCAACAAGGACTTCCTGCAGAACCTGAAAAAGTTCCCTGACCAGCAAGCGCAAAAAAAACTCATTTACGCCGGCGAGCATTCGCAGCAACTGGCAGGCATTTCAATCGAAAACTGGAAAGCGTTGAATTTCGTAACACCATGACCCGGGGCGAAGGTGAAAGCCCGTCCTGTTTTAGTTCCTTTTGCTCCTGTTTTGTGGATCTTTGTGAAATAAAAAATGTCATCCACAGATGACAAAAATGACCACAGATTAAATAAAAATAATTTGTGGAAATTCTCTTAATCTGAGAAAATCTGTGTTCCAAAAATATTTCTCGCAGAGAACGCAACGAAAGGCCACGCAGAGAGCCGCAAAGAATATTAAACGTGTTCCATCCTTCTGACTTCCGACTTCGGTCTTCGGACTTTCTTAATCTGTGTTCCAAAAAAACTTCTCGCAGAGAAGGGCCCTCGGCTTCGCCCGGAACAGCCAAAAGCCATAAAACGAAAACGCGAAGCAGACAATCCGCTGGTAAGCGGACACGGCCCTTCAACCCTGCCTGACGGTTTACCCACCGGAGGAGGGCAGGCAGGCATTCAACCAATCAACTAATCCACCAATCCACTTTATTATCCTTGGCCACTTTCCCCTTAAACTTTGAACCAGAAACCTTGAACCTTCTTTTCCCCCTCCCCGACGTCACCATTAAGCAGGTTGCCACACCGCGCCAGGTAGAAAACCCCCTCTATGCTGACAGCTTCTGGCAGATGAACCAGCAGGCCTTCGCCATGCAGGTTCAGGGCGTAGGCAGCTTTTACGCCTGCAACGGCCATGAGGTGGAGTATACGCCGGAGCCAACGGCCACCGAGGCCTCCATTGCCTTATACCTCAACGGCTCGGTATACGGCGCCATATTGCATCAGCGCGGCATTTTGCCTTTGCACGGCAGTCGTTTTGCC
>JAHYIT010000178.1 GCA_019429205.1 Mariniphaga sp.
AGCCATTAAGAGATTTAAATGCTAAAGCCGGAAAAGACTCCGAAAAGGTTAATCACCGGGCTAAAGCGCCGGTGTAAAAAATGATTGTTTGTTTTATGATTTAAAACGTGGAATTTGTCTTACACCCGTTCCAACGATAAATCATTGGGGTTTGAGAAATCCTGAAATCCGTACGTTTTATAATTCCCGAAATCCCGATATAAATAATAAAAGCGGATGTTTTGAGCCATTTTTTCGTTCAAAGAAAGATGAAAAATGGAGAGTTGTCAAAGGATTATGAGTAACAATTGGGTTTACCAGATGCCAATTGAAGTGAAAAAATTATCCAAAAAACTTTTCTTCAAAATGCTTTTCTAAAAAATTTGAATCTGGTAAAAATCGAATTGGCAAGTTTATTTTTCTTTTATGATATGAAGAAAAAAAGTTTTGAACGAAATTATTTTTTGATTTTAAAAATTCTGAACATATCAGGATTTGAAAGCTTTTATCAATAGCCAAAAATCCATTCTCAAAAGCTTTGTCATGCAAGTTGTTAAGCAAAATACCATTTTGTGGATTTAATCGATTTTTCTTGTCGACAGACCATGGAATAATATGGCTTGCAATCAAAAATGTTGGATTTGAGAATCCCGTAATTGCGCACTTGTTATTATAATTTGCGAGTACAATTTGCCTAAAAACATTTTGATTTACCCTGGTTTTTACTTCTCTAACCTTTGATTCTCCTTCTAAATTTTCAATACCATCCAAAACTGTTTTATATTTTGTTTCAATGGATGAATTTTGAATTTCTGCCAATATTTTTTCACTTTCAAAAATTAATTCTTCCTTGTTTTCAGAAAATTCATCCCAAATTGGCTTTACCTGAGTTATTCCACCCGTAAGTCCTTTTATTCCTCTTTTTTGGTGATACGGATCTACACTTGCAAAATTACTTAGCCTCATTGCAACTGAACTTGGGGTACGACCTATTAATTTTGCCAATTTAATCACTTCGTTGTTTCCCCGATGGTATTTTCCAAATGGAATCTTCAAATAGAGGTTGAATGCTAAAATGAGTTCTTCTCTGTTCCAAGGCTTTTTTTGCATAGTAAAAGAAAATTGAAATTCTGTTAAAAGTATCAATAAATCAGAAAACTAAAAATTAAGTTTTGAGGATTTAGAATACACGCGATAATTTGTCGCATTCCAAATTAGTTTTGCCAATTTTTTTGCTTCCAATTTTGTTTTTAAATCAGCTATGCATTTTAATCCACCTCCTAATTGATGAAGATAAATACTCCAAAAATCTTCCTTTCCTTCCTCAACTGTTTCAACAATTCCTTTTTCAATTTCCTTTACAGGTTGTATTTCAATATCATCCCAATAAGATTCAGCAGCTTCAGGTATAAATTCGGGAATATCCATAGGATTTTGTGAATCCTCTTTAATATCAATTTTAATATCTACTTGCATGCTGTAAAAATAGTGTGATGTAGAATTCCTGTCAACGGACGATAAGTAACATTAACAAAAACCTCCTCACCAGCATTTCGGGCTTTGTGTTTTTGCCCTTAATGCGGCTCATGTTAAAGGAGCGGGTTGCTTTGTTATGCACGTCGGCCATGGCAGTTCTGAGTTTTGCCGAAGGCATGCCTTCGGGAAAAGTTCCGGGTTTAAAGTTAGGAAATGTTTCGGGTTCCGGGCAAAAGGATGGCATCCCTTACGTTGCAAAAAATCTGTTGTGAATGGGAAAAGGGATGCTATCCTTTACGTCTTTACTTTAACTGATTTAAATACCCTCTTTCAGCAGGAATATAACTTGTTTCTGCAGAAGCAGTCAGACTGCCGCCGGTTTACCAGTCGTAATTGTATTCGTCAATCCATTTTTTAAATGCATTTCCCTCCGCTGTTTTGTATGTTTTCAGCCGGTGTTCAAACCAATGTTTGTCTTTGCAAACCTGTCTTATTTTTTCAAATTGCTCATTGGTAATAAATTCTTTGTGGTGTATAAATTCAAAAAAATCGAAAAGTGCAGAAAGGATTTCTTTCATTTCTTTAAAGGTTGGAGACCAGTTCTTTCGAATGTACCAGTTCCCGAGGAATTTTCGCAGGGTGGTGTCATCGGTTTCCAAAACCGACAATAAATCTTCGTAAACAAAGAAATAATTCATTACAAAAAACGAACTGTATCCCAACTGCCTTTCTATTAACTCTTCCTTGAAATTTTTTTCGCTTAAGTATTTTCTGAATTCATCAAATACTATTTTAGAATTCTCCCATTGTCTTTCATTTTCTTCTTCAGAATTATCTTCTTTAATACACGCGAAATTTTTAGTTTCTAACTTCATTTTTAATTTGTTTAAAATTTATTCAGTCATATAATTCTTCCAGTTCCAGTTTTTTAATCCGCGAACGAATAGCGCTTTTCGACCTGCCAAAATGTTTGGCCATATCCCGCACAGTAACTCCTTCGCAATACATCACCGTTAGTTCGTCGTCCAGCTCAACGGTCCAGCGTTTGTATGCACCGGGATTTTCTCTCACTTTATCAAACGGCGGTGCAGCACCGGTTAAATGTTCAACCTGATAAACCGGATGAACTTCTTCAACGGGGAGTTCCTTTTTATCCATTTCTTTTTTAACCCTCAGTTTGTGAATGTGCGAAGATCGCGGGTATTCTTTTGGCAACAAGGATTCCGGGATATATATGCTGTTTTTTGTGCGGGTTATTGCCACATACAGTAAATTAATCTCTTCATTCAATTTGAGAATGTTTGCTTTTTCCTGAAAATCAGTCAGCGTTTTTTCTATTGCTTCTTCCGTAATAAAATCGTTTACCAGTTGAATGGTATCATATTCCATTCCTTTACTGCGGTGGACGGTTGAAAAAATCATTTCCGCTTTTTCCCTGGCATCATTTTCAACATGCTTTTGTTTTATTTCTTTGATAATCCCCGGAATTTCATTTCCGTATTCTCTAACAATTTCAACCATCATTCCAAGCTGAACATCTTCGGTTTTCTTTATGTAATCCTCCAGCTCTTCCATATCCTTCATTTTTTGGACAAGTTTATCTTTAATCAGCCTGTTATTCCCGTTGTAAAGGTTTAGCACATCATACAACGATGCGCCATCATCGGCATACGTATAAGAGTTGATGTTTCCTTCGAAGTAGATTTGTTTTACTTTTCGTTTTTCGGTAACATATTCAATGGCTTTTATCAGAAGACCCAAATTGGTTCGTGCAAGCACCGCTTTTAATTTGGTTTCAGTTGTATTTCCTATCCCGTTTATTGAAAATGTTTTGTGGTCTGCCAAATGATTTTTCCATTTCAGAATTCCCATTGCAAGGTCTGCGATGTTTTGGTTAAAACGAAAACTTGTGGTAAGACTATACGATTTAAATTCGGCATCCTTCAAAGCATTAACGGCAAAACGCCAACTATATATTTGCTGATGAATGTCGCCAACAAATACTTTTGTTCCCTCTTGTTTGAGAAATATGTCGAGCATTACGGCAGACGCATCCTGCGCTTCATCGAACATTATGTAGTCATAATTCAATTGGGGATTTGAGAGTTGAAATTTTTTCAGATAAAAATCATGTGTTACATCAATCTCGCCTTTGTCCATTTTACTCAAAAGCAACCGGGTCATTTTTTCGATATAATCGTAAAACGTTATTACAAATGTTTTATACCCCTGATGCCGCACTTTGTACTGATTTTTGAATACGATGTGTTTGTATGCCAGGGAGTGAGCTGTTTCTACCTGCACATTTTTCAGTCCGGTACTCCTGAATTTTCTTATTGCTTCCTGCCTCACCGTTTTGTTAAAGGCGAGGTAAAGAATTTTGCTTGTTTTGGGCCGGGCTCTTGCATACTCAACAACAGTTGTAGTTTTTCCTGAACCGGCGACAGCATTGATTTTTATGTTGCCGGTGAAGTTTATAACAGCAAGTTGTTCCCGGGTTAGTTCCATTTTTATGCGGTGTATATCATGAAAAAAGTTTGTTTAAAAATAGGCATGTTATTTTTTTTGTGCAAGACTGACAGTTCAAAGTTCCGGGTTTTGCCGAAGGCATCCCTTCGGGTAAAGTTCAAAGTGTCCAAAGGATGGCATCCCTGACGTTGCAAAAAATCTGCTGCGAATGGGAAAAGGGATGCCAACTGCTGGTGAATGACTTTACTCCCCGCCGGTATAGGTAATCTGCGGTTTGGAGTGGTAGGCGCCGCGTTTCCAGAAACGCAGCAAAAAGTCGATGTCTTCCAGGTAGAGTTTTCCGGGAAACCGGTTAAAAAAGGGCAGTTTGCTGCTGCAGTTTTCCACGCAGTACATCACCGGTTCTTTCGACAACTCATCCGATACCATGAGGTGCAGTACATCTTCCTCGCTGCCTTTTTCATCGAAAAACGGGTTGTGGGCCAGTGGAAAAGCATTGTTGAGGCCAAGTCCGATTTCTATCCCGGAGTTGGGATTAAAAAACACCAGTGCTGTTTCGGCTTTCTCTTCCAGGTTGACATCTGCAAACATATTCTCCCGAAAACCCTGCTAGCGCATCCGTTCAAAAGCTTCTTCCTTTTCCCTGCTGGTTTTGGCCATTGCGTTATTGAAATAGTCCAGAAATGCCTGGGTGAAGGATTCAATTTCACCTGTTGGCATAAAAGCTATTTGCGAACCGTTATTGAATTTTTTGAATGTCTCCATCTGTTTTTGAAGGTCTTTTTGTGCATCGTATTTTTCGTGGTCGAGAAAATTCACCTGTGCGCGGCTCTGAACCGACTTTTTTTCATCATTCACCAGTTCGGCATTGTATTCGTTTTGCACGTAAACCCCGGAGAACCACCACTCGTCCATCCAGTTTACCAGTCCGATAAACACAATGGTGTTGGGTTTGACTAACTTCGCGGAATGGTCGAACGATTTTTTTGCCAATTCAAACTTTTTACCGGAAGCAATGTGTTCCAAAAAAATGACCTCTTTGTTTTGACCCTTGTATAAAAAATACCCCTGCACCCGCTGCGACATGCTGCTAAAGGCGCTGCTTTGCGGATGGTTTTCGCCCAAAATTTTGGCCATCCAGTCTTTCCCTTTCATGCTCATTAAACGGGTGTGGGCAGTATGCAAAAAACCGTCGCGGGTATCATTCAGGTAAGACAACAGGTTCTCGTCATTTCCCGCCCTTTCTATTATTTCTTCATCTTTTAACCTGAGTTCACGGAGGGTATCGGGAAAAAACAACCAGGTTTTAAAAAGCAGGGTATCGATTAAATTGCGTGCAGCGTAAAAGTCGGTTTCATTTTTGTCCAAACGGTAAACCAACATGTTTTCATCATAAAAAAAACTGTTTTTAATTTCGTTGGAAAGCTTCAAATAGTAGCTGTCGGTAACCGTTGGTTTATTGTAAGGCTTCAATTCCAGCCACTGTTTGATGTATATTTTATTTTTCATCTCCTGCTATTTTTTTTCGAATGATAAATTGGTTTGGCAAAATTACAAATTCGCAGGGTATTGTCAACAGGTATCCGGCCAAATGCAGGTTAAGCCGGTTTTTTATTTGAGCTGGTGGCTCTAAGTCCACCTGCTTAATAAGATTTTGGGAACCAAAACCCGCCACTAAACCACTGGCAACTGCTATTCACCAGCTGACCTCGCGCATGGCTAACCCGCAGGAACAACTCAGCAGGTGAACCGAAGGAAGTTGAGCTGGTTGCTTCAAGTCCACCAGCTCAATAGTAAATAATTGATTAAACCATAAGCAAACAAGAATTTCCGCACCACCATTTCAGGAACCGACCGTCAAACATGGAACTTGCAACCGGAAACCCCGTTGAAATATTCTCCTGAATATAGAATTTCACGGTTAAACCAAAAACCGCCGGAAATTTATATCTTGAGCCGCTTTAAATTTACAGAACGCAAATCATGTTTCATTTATATATTACCCTTGCTTATATTATTCCCAACATTTATGTTTTCTTCCGCATAAAAAACCTGTTTATCTCCAAAAAATACCGGCGCTGGTATATTCCTGTTTATTTGCTTCTGGCCATGATCTTCCCGGTATCTCAGAATTTTTTAAGGCATAATTCCGATTTTATTTCGCAATTTTTTACAACCGTAGCAGGCTATATTTTGCCTTTTTTCCTGTACCTGTTTTTGTCGGTACTTGTTTTCGATTTGTTTTTACTGATAAACCTGATTTTCAAAATCTTTTCGGCCGAAGTTCAAAAAAGTTTTTCATTCCGGCTGGCTGCATTTTCCTCCATACTGTTTATAGCGGCGGCAACAGTAATTGGCGGCGTTGTTAATTTAAATACCATCCAGACTTCAAAATACAACATTGTTGTTCCGAAAAAGAACTCGAATATTGGAAACCTGCGGGTGGCTTTTGTTGCCGATTTTCATATTCAGCAAAAAACCAGGCTGAATTTTGTCAATCAATTTGTTCGAAAGGTAAATGCGCTGCAACCCGATATTATGCTGTATGGCGGCGACATTGTAGAAGGCCGGGGCGAAACTGCAACTTCAGTGGAAATTGAATCGGCATTAAAAAGTATTCAAACAAAATACGGGGCATTCGGAGTGCTTGGAAATCATGAATTTTATTCAAGACAGGATGACGGGAGTTTTTTCGAAAGAGCAGGAATTACCCTGCTTAACGATTCCATTATCAAAATAAACGATTCGTTTTACCTGGCAGGAAGATACGATGAGCATTTTAGAAACCGTAAAACGGTGCGCGAAGTTTTGGGAAATAATCCGGCTGACCTGCCCATAATCCTTTTGGATCACCGCCCCACACAATTGCAGGAAGTTAGCCAAACAGCGGTTGACGCGCAATTTTCAGGTCATACGCATAACGGACAACTCTTCCCGTTTAATTATATCCTTCGCCAAATGTACGAACTGAGTTGGGGATACAGGAAAATAGAAAATACCCACTTTTTTGTGACCAGCGGGTTGCGCTTGTGGGGGCCTCCGGTTAAAACCGCCGGAAAATCGGAAATAATGCTGGTGGATTTTACTTTTGAATAAGAGACTTATCTCAAGGATTAATCTTTGCAGGAGAGCAATAAGGTAATAAGGTAAAAAATCAAATTTGTAACTTTTCTACTAAGGTTAAAACATTGAAAATAAGGTTTTTTGTTTTAAAATAAACCTTATTTTATTTTTTCAAACCTTAGTAAAATGGCAAAACAATAGAAAGGTAACCTTATTAATAATCCGGACCTGCCAATGGTGTCTGTCAGCGTTTAAATGGCTTCATACTTTTAAAAAATATAAAAATCGAAACAGTCTCTATATTGCTGCCTAAAAAATTTCTTTTACATTTAACCTGTTCTTTTCATAAATTTTTATAAATATGAATAAAGTTCAGGTTAATCCCGACTTAGATGAAGTTGGCCCGAAGCTTCGGGATTACTGAATCTTAATCGGGGTTAACCTGTTAAGCGTACGGTTGATTAAAAGATTATGGATCCAATTCTTATTATTTTAGCTGGAACAGT
>JAHYIT010000179.1 GCA_019429205.1 Mariniphaga sp.
GGTTTTAAAACATTACACAATTCTTTTAAAAACTTACATCATTCACACATTAAAATTTAAATTTTGTATAGCAAAAAAAAAGAAGAGGATAGACTCTTTCGAGCCTACCTCTTCGTTTACAAAAGAAAGAACCTGATCCATTAAGTCAACAAGTATCGGACGCTTTTAATTGTTTTTAAGCGGGACACTTTCTGCATCATTCCTTTTTATAGATAATTTTGCCTACATTGACATTATTATCCAGTATCAGCCTGTATATCAGTATTCCTGAAATAATATCCACAGGTTCGTATTCAATACGGTTCAACATTCCCTCATGAACCGGCTGGTCCATAAGGATGGCAATCCGTTGGCCAAGTAAATTGGTAACTTCCAGACGGGCGTGTGCATCCGAATTAGAAACAAACTCAAAAGTAACTTTGTCGCTGAAAGGATTCGGATAAACATTCAATTTGCCTGATTTTAGGCCTTTACCTTTACCTTTGTCATTTGGAGGATTGGTGCTTTCACCAGAAACTGATTCCTGGTCTCTCACCGGGCAATCAATACCCAAATTCATGTCGAATGTTTCACCATCACCATCACCATTCTCATTTTCGCTGCAGCTGCAAATTACTTCACAGACAACGGAATGTACAATGATGTAGATTTCTCCTGAAACATCTGAAAAATTGACCGTTAAACCAGATAATTTATCCAATTTATCTTCGTTAAAAGTAAATTGACCGGGTGCAACTGTTTCTTTTCCATTTATTACAGGATAAGGATCACATCCTACATAAACATGAGCTTCACTGAGAGCATATCCTTCATGCATTAGGTATTCCACTGTTACATTACCATCGTAATACGTAATTTCAACTGTTCCCACTTCAGCTCCCTTGCGGATGTCGCATTGTGCAGCACCTGCATATAGAGTTAAAGTATAAGATTCTGCCCGTGGAGAGAATTTATTTGTCCAACCCCAGCGGTTAAAACCATCTTCAAGGAAACATCTGCTGTTGGTATCGTAACGTGCAAATGCCGTTTCACAATTGTCGTACTTATTAGTCTCTCTGGTTACATACACTATTTCTTCCGCAAGATTTCCACACGCATCAGTAACGGAGAAGGTGTATGAATAGGTAAGTGTACATTCTGTCTCACTGTACCATACTCCCACTGCAGTTAATTCGCCACCCTCATCACAGTTATCTGTCCATGTAGCATCCAGTGAATAAGGAAGATACTCTTCACAGATTACATAATCTTCAGGTGCATGAATTACAGGAGCAGTGACATCGTTTACGGTAATAATCTGGCTAACCGAGGCAGGATTTCCGCATTCGTCGGTATAGCTCCATGTACGTGTAATTGTTTCGGGACAGCTTAACCCGTCAGAAACATCCACACCGAGCACTTCGCCGTTTCCGTCGCAGTTGTCAGTCCATGCCAGCATTCCCGGAGCCGGTACATCGCCGATACATTCGTAAGAAACATCACCTGGCGCTGCTGCAAAAACAGGAGCAGTGACATCGTTTACGGTAATAATCTGGCTAACCGAGGCAGGATTTCCGCATTCGTCGGTATAGCTCCATGTACGTGTAATGGTTTCCGGACAGCTTAACCCGTCAGAAACATCCACACCGAGCACTTCGCCGTTTCCGTCGCAGTTGTCGGTCCATGCCAGCATTCCCGGAGCCGGTACATCGCCGATACATTCGTAAGAAACATCACCTGGCGCTGCTGCAAAAACAGGAGCTTCATCGTCAGCGGTAACAGTGAATACAGCAGAACAATTTGCTTCTTCTTCACAAGCATCAGTTGCAGTTACAACAACAGTAACTAACCCGCCGCACGCATCTGGCGCTGTTAAATCAGCCAAATTAACCAGTTGCCCGTTAACTGTGTATTCAAAAACAACCGGCTCTGTTCCGCCAGTATAAGATGAAATATCAGCTAACCATAATTCAAATGCCGCATCAATAGCATTTTGTGTTTGACATGAAGATTCAGTAACACTGTTACATTCCAGGATTATCGGGGCATGAGGTGGTTCCAGGATTGTTATATAACATTCACTGTCAAGATTGTTCAAGTCAGTTACGGTTACAGAATAATCACCTGCTGTTAATCCAGTTGCAGTAGCAGTAGTTTGTCCATCACTCCACAGGTAAGTATATGGAGCAGTCATTTCACCAGGAGTTACAGTGGCAGTACCATCGTTTCCTCCAAAACAAGTTACGTCTGTTTTTTCAATACTGCAGGATGGCGCCGCCGCCGGACTCTCGATAATCTGTTCGCAAAAAGTAGTACAACCATTTGCATCAGTTACAGTAACTACATAATTTCTTCCGCCAACCAGATTTGTGGCGGTTGCAGTTGTTTGTGCGGCATCATCATCCCATAAATAGGTATAGGGAGGAGTTCCGCCACTTGCTGTAACTGTTATCCAACCGTCATTTCCCTGATAAAATGAAACATCATTAAATTCGGAAATTTCGCATTCAGGATTTGGATTTACTGCAGCAATAACCATTGTTGGTTCACTTTTACAATCAATTTCATTTGCGGCAATGACCCAATAAATCATGGTTTCGGTTAGAGAGATGGTTAAACAAGATTCAGTTTCACCAGCCAAAGCATCACCCGGCATTCCATTATTATCGGAATACCACTGATAAGTAAGGTTTTCATCCTCACTGGATGCACATAGCTCAACATCTCCTCCCGGTTCACAAATACTTCCTCCCTCAGCTACAATTTCAGGAATAGTGCTGAAAGCACCTGCAACAAAGTCGTCGAGTGAGGCGGTTAAAGAAGCGGAAGACCTTGTTTCGAGCAGAAAGCCAGAGAAACATAAGTCCAGGCTGAGGGTTAAAATTTCTTCAAGATCAATATAACCCTCATAAAAAGCATTTACCGGATAGTATGGGGTAATGTAATCCCAACCATCCGGAACCTGATATACCATGTCATTATTAATCGCCACTTCTGCTGTTGAAAGAGCAATAAATTCGAGGATGGCATTTCCTTTGTTATCGAAACCGGAAATTCGATAAACGGTAATAGCAGCATACTTTCCCCCACCGGTAAAATCACTTAAAATAAGCATGTCTCCAATAGTCCGGGGAGGATCAAAATACCCAAATTTTGCTCCTGGATCCATCACGGCAGTTGTGCCGTTTTTGAAAAACCAGAAACCAATCTGGGCGTCACCTTCAGTGGCAAGCCTGTCGCCGGCAAAATAGAGTTTTGTTCCAATAAGAACTGCAGCGCCATTGGCAATGTCATTCTTATTTTTTACCTGGCTCAGAGACCACGCTTTGAAGTTTGCATCGGTTGAACCCTGGGTAAACTGGTTGTCCAGTTCATCGCCCCCAAAAGGATCTGAGACATGAACATACGTGGGATTTGCCAATACGGCAGGGTCATTCCAGTCATCGGGATTTCCATCAATGCTGATTTGGGAGTAAACCCCAAAACTTAAAAACAGGGGTAAAAGCAGTAAAGGAAAAAATTTAAATTCCTTTTTCAATCTACATGAAAATTTCTTCATAATTGTTTCAATTTGAAGATTTTAATAATACTGTTAGTTATACATCTTCAATTCCTCTTCAAAATCTCCGGTGAAGGAGTAGCATCCAGCTTTTTTTAAAAAATGACTGATTTTTATATTATAATTACCGGGGTAAGCAATTACAATCAGCGTTTTCGTTTTTACTGTTGATAATAAATCAACTCAAACAAAGTTAGCCTGTCTGCAGCAAGGACATTTACACAATTTTCAGTTAGATTTACATCATTCACACATTTTCAAAAAAACACCGCACCCCAATAAAGGAATGCGGTGATGCAGCTTTTTATACTTCGTACGGGATAAAATATGCCAACTGCCAATTGCTTTTTGCCAACTTACATAAGTGTATAAATTTATCCCGTTTTTAGTATAATACCGGCAATAAAATTTTACTGGTACAAAAGCTTATATATTTCCTGTAAATCAGGAGAAAGAATAATTTCAGTCCTGCGGTTTCCAGCACGACCTTCAACTGATGTATTCAGGTTTACAGGGTGAAACTCGCTTTTCCCGGAAGCTGTAATACGCGCCGCATCAAAACCATAATCTTTGGTAAGAATACGGACTATGGATGAAGCCCGGGCGGTGCTGAGATCCCAGTTGTCTTTAAATCGTTGGGTTTTAATGGGTACATCATCTGTGTGGCCCTCAATGTCAACAGTGAAATCGCTGTTGCTGTTCAGTACATTTGCCAGCGATTTTAGCGCTTCCTTCCCTTTGGGATCAACCACATCGCTGCCCGATTTGAACAGCAGTTTTTCCTCGAGCGAAACATATACCTTTCCGTCCTTCTGGTAAACATTCAGTTCGTCTGTTTTATAATTTAACAGCGCCTTTGAAATTGAATTCTTCAGATTGGTGGTTTTGTCGTTTTGAGCCTGAATGATATCCTGAAGTTCTTTTAAGCGCGCAGCCTGGTCTCTGATAGTCATATTTGATTCGGAGGCGAGCAGCATCAGGTCATTTTGAATGGCATTGTATTCTTTTTGAAACGTATCTTTTTCTTTTTGGAGAGATGCCATTTCATCCTTTAATTTCATTCCCTGCAATTTGCTTTCATTCAGTTGGCTTTGGGTGTTTGCATTTTCCTTTTGCAGCTTATCGGCCCTGCTTTCAGAAGCTGTAAACTTTTTGTTTGATACGCAGGATGTAAACAACAAACCGGCGATTAAAGCAAGGTAAGTGAAACTGCGAATTGATTTTTTCATTTTGAACTTTTTAAGTGAATAATAAGGGGAGTAAGTTGAGAACTTTTGAGAAATAAAGTGTTACATAACTTTCAGAAAGAATTACATCATTCACACATTATCAAGGGAATATTAATAGCTGACATATTCTTTAAGCAACTTGTTGCTGTGCTGGCGAATTTTTAATTTTTCTATGGATTGTTCTTTTATTCTTCTTGCCAGTTCAACTTCTTCCTCTGTTGTCAGCAGTTTAATTTTGCTTATTTCCTGCAAGTACAAACCCAGTGCAGCATCATTTCTGTCGGTTATTTGTTTGGTTATTTTTAATTGTCTCATTTTTGATTTTATAATTGTTGATCCTATAGCAAAGATAATTGCTGTGTAACCTGAAAAAGTTATATAATTTTCGTTAAGAATTACATAATTCACACTTAGAAAGGGTATCCGATGGCCACATTGAGTACCAGGTTGTCTTTTCGCCAGGCAGAACTGCTAAAGTCAATCTGTTTGGCAACCCAGCGGTGGTTTTCCTCGAGCCAGGGTTTTCTTAGCGGAAAGGCCAGATCGAACCGCAACAGGAAGAAGGAAACATCGAACCGCACCCCTGCACCGGCGCCTACTGCCATTTCATTCATAAATTGCGAAAACACAAACGGGCTTCCTATGCCGGCGGGGTTCGACTTGTGCAACCACACATTTCCGGCATCGGCAAACAGGGCGCCTTTGAAAAACCGGTAAATGGTTAACCGGTATTCTCCGTTTAGTTCAACCTTAATGTCGCCTCCCAGTTGAAGAAACCCTCGGGTTCTTCCATCCTGAAAATGAGTTCCCGGCCCAACAGAATTGATTTGAAATGCACGGAGGCTGTTGGCGCCGCCACTTAAAAACTGCTTTGAGTAGGGCAATATGGAAGAGTTTCCGTAGGGTTTGGCCACACCGGCAAAAAAACGCATGGCCAGTTTGTTGTTCACATCCAAAGTATAATAACTGCGAAAATCTACACTCAGTTTGGCAAACTGCGAATAGATGGAACCTGCTATGGTAGCCGGATTGCCGGAAGAGGGTTTTGTTCCGCCGATTATCTTGGCCAGCGAAAATGCATTTCCGGCCGTTTCGGCTGTTCCCTGAAAAAAGAACTGCATTCTTTTTAACGGGATAACCTGCTCATTGTAAGTAAACGAATAACTGGCCCCTGCTACAAACTGCTCTTCATAGCTTTTCTTTAAAAACGGATTGGCTACCAGCAACTCTTTGAAAACATCAGATTCGTTGGCCAGTGAAGTAAAACTTAAACTTACCGGACTAAAATCATGCTGTTTCCTGATATTTTCTTTCCACCGGTAGCCGAAACCCAATTGAAAAGTCTGCATATTGAAATAGTTAACTCTCTTCAGATAATTGTATGAAAGTGAAAACCGTGTGGTGGGTACAAAGAGGCTGTTTTTAATGCCGGGATTAAAAGGAGCAAGCAGTTGGGGGAGTGTTAATTCGAGCTGTGGATTAAAGGAATAAGAATATAAGTTTTCGGATTTTCCGCTCAGTTGTGCCTCATACGATCCTCCCAGGTTCAGGTTTAACAATTCGGCCCCCCTGAATGTATTTCTGTTGAGCAGACTCAGGTTTAGCCTCGGCCCTGCAAAATTGTTCGATTTTGACACCATATCTATTTCTGCCCTGAATGTACTGCGGGGCATGGTGGTCATCAAAATATCCACATCAAGCAAACCGGCAGCAGTTGTATCGCTGTCGGCAAATTTCACCTGTACAAATTTGAAATTATTCATCGACATTAACCGGTTAAGGGTAATGTTATGGTTGTGCCTCGAATAGATTTCGCCATTCCGGAGAAAAACCGATTTTAGTATAACCCGCGGTCTGATATTCTGATTTGATTTTAAGCCGCGAAACACAAAATTTCTGAATTGCAGGGTGTCTGCATTTTTGTCTGAAAATTCCTCCGTTAAAGTGTAATCCTGATCGATAAACACACGATTGATGCTGTAAACTGTCAGTGCTTCATCAGGAATACTGTCTTTTAAAAAAAGTTGAACCGATACGACGCGGTCGGCAGTGGATGTATCTGCTTTAAAAAGCAAATAGTCGGGATTGAAATAGAAGTACCCTTTGTTTTTCAGCACTGCATCAACACGGTTTCTTTCGGCGCGCAAAATTTCGAGGTTGTAATCATTGCCAGGTTTTACCAGGCTTTTTTCTTTTTCTGAAAGTATCGCCTGTTGCAAACTGTCGTCGGCAATGGTATAATTCAGTTCGCCAAAAGTATAAGGTTTGTGGATGTAACTGGTGTAGATTATTTTGGCCTTGTGCTCTTTTTCAACAACCTCGTAACCGGTAATCCCGTTAAAAATGCCAATATTAAACAACCGGGCATCTATAATTCCTGAAGTTGCTCCTGGTTTTACATGGCTCAGATATACCGGGGCTTTTCCCCTTTTCCTGAGCCATTTTCCCAGCCAGGTATGGGGATTGTCGCTGGTTACCATATACAACCACAACCGGGGCCGCATTCCCAGATAACTTTTATTTGGCTCCGGACGAATACCGGTTTCAGCAACATTCTCAATAAATCGTTTTTTCTTTTTTTTAAGATTTTCGCTGGATTCCAGTTTAACATCGGCGCCGGTATAAAGCTTTTCGCCGGGAGGCAAATGCTTTAATCCACTGCATGCCGTAAGCAGCAAACAGGCAAAAATAAAAATGCTGATATTTCGGATACATCCTGTCAT
>JAHYIT010000180.1 GCA_019429205.1 Mariniphaga sp.
GCACTGGTAAAATTCACTTTGGGGTGGAATGGTTTTCAGCGCCTCTTCCACTATAAATTCCATATCGTTGTGAACAAAAGCCAGCGCATACATGGCAGCCACGTATATTCCGCCGTAAACACCGTCGCCGTAGTTCATAATGTGGCCAATTCGCCAGCCGATGTCAGTCGCTGAATTGGACATTCCCGGCGCCATCAATCCTGCAAAATCGGCCTCAATCTGAAAGTCGATGTCGTCGGCATGCGGATTGTTTTTCCAGTGGCCGGAAGCCGGAGGCATAATTCCGTTCAGAATATTGTAACGTGCAGCCTGATTGGCATGCCATAGCGGATATTCAGCCCCAGCAAAAGCCAGTGCATGAAGCGAGTCAGGTGCATCAAGACCGTGTTTTTCAAATACTTCGACAAAGGTCAAATCCATATATACATCGTCGTACAAACCCGGTGAATTTTCATAATACCACAACATGCGGGTTTCGTCCCAGGGAATGGGCACGTGGTCGCCAATCATGGTGCCGTTCCACTGAAATTCGGTCGGCCCGCCGTACGTGCAGCCAATGACCTGGCCAGCCCAGCCGCCTTTGATTTTATCCTGCAAATCACTTTTTGAAATGTTTACGGTTTCGCCATCGGCAAACGTCTGTACTGATTTTTCACCAACCGGGCTTTTGCACCCTGATATGGTAAAAAGTGCCAGAAAAAAAATAATTGTTGTTCTCATTTTTCAATTTTTCAGTTTTTCAATTTGGTTTTAGCAATGCCACCCATTGTCCGCTGCCCGGTGTTTTGAGGAGAAGAAAATCACCTCCGTTAACCGGCGTTTCATCGAGCCATTGATTGGCGCGAATATTCAGCCATTTTAAAACCCACTTCCCTGAGGCATCCGATAAATCGAGATTTACTTCTCCGCCATCGGTAAAATACACTGCATATTGTTTTCCGGTTTCTGCCAGGCAATAAGCTTCATTCGGTTCACGTTCCGCCAAAAGCTGATTTACCGGTTCAGCCTTAAAAACAAAAAATTCATCGTCAAACATACGCATGCTTTTAATGTGAGTTTGAGCCAAATCGCTCAACCCAAGTCCAAAATATTGTTCAGATGGCCCTTCGCGGTGAAACCTTACTGAAGCACAGCCCGCAAAAACACTTCGCCAGAACCTGCGGGTTCCTTCTTCCACACTGGTGGTCCAACTGCCTATGTTGCCACCGTAAATTTTTACATTGTTGAGCGGTTTCGGATTATCCGTAACCTTTTCGCGAATGGACAGGGCCAAATCGTAATGTCGCTGATCGTTATTTGCATTGTTCTGCGAAATTTCAAAAAAATCGTAATTTTCACGGTCATTCAGCAATTTCACCTGCTCATCCGACTCGAAATTTGAATTCCGGCGCATATCGGCCAGAAAAACTTCTTTGCCGGCATCCTTTGCTGTTTTTCGGATAAACTGCGCCCAGTATTCGCCCCACTCAGCCGGTTCGCCAATTTCGTTGTTCATGCAATACAACACATTCGGGTATTCCAGTGAAATGGACAGAATTTTCTCCACAAATTTTTCCTGGTATTTTCTGACTACCGGAATATCTTTTAAAACCGGTACCGTGTGAAAGAAAACATGGTCGGTTGGCTTATTGGTTGAATAATAATCAATTTCGGTGGCAAGCCCCGATTCTTCGGCAGTGTAATTCATATTCAGGGCCGGATTGTACGGACAACTCTCCCACCCCACATTTTCAGGACCGTAACCGAGTGGCGCTTCAGTTTTGAAATAATCCCAGGGGTCCCAGATTTCGATCTGCACAATAATTTCACGCTCCACGCACAAATCCAGCAGATTTTTAAAACGATTCCAGAATTCATCATCCCATTGTTCCAGGTCATAAAAACCGTTTTCAAGCTTTTTAAACGCCCACGGATTGCCGGGATTGCGGCTGCTCATGGTATTGCGGATGTAATTTCCGCCACTCGCTTTTAAAATGTCGAGGTGGTTTTCCAGTCTGTCGGGATGGTTGAAGAGGTTGTCTTCTTTTGAACCGCCGACCAGCAAAACGGGTTTCCCTTTATACTCCCAGTAAAATGGATTTTCGTCATAAATACGGATGGGTTCGGATGATTTGCCTGTTTTTGCCTGTTGACAGGAAACAATTGAAAAAGACAAAAACAGGCTGGCAAGGAATAAAACCGGATAGTTTCTCATGGTTTAAGCTTTATCTAAATTTAAAAATTGTACTGCTGAATTTCATCAAAATGAGGCGCCGAAGGCTGTGCGCCCATCCGGGTTACGGAAATGGCAGCAGCCCGCTGGGCAAAGTCAACCGCATCGTTTAATTCGATTCCACTGGCCAAAGCCGCAGACAGGGCACCGTTAAATACATCGCCGGCAGCAGTGGTGTCCACCGCTTTCACTTTATATCCCGGAATCAGCCCCTCAAAATCAAATGTTTTTAAATAAACGCCTTTACTGCCAAGGGTGAGAAGAACTGTTGTTCCTCCGTTTTCAAAAATTTCGCCGGCCATTTGGGGAATATCTTTTTCTGAAAAATTTTTCCGGGAAGTAATGATGGCCGCTTCGGTTTCATTTGGCGTAATAATGGTCACCTTACTTAACAAGCTTTCCGGAATTGCAGCACCGGGAGCCGGATTCAAAATAAACGGAATTCCTTTCGCATGGGCAACTTCTGCCGCCGCTTCCACCGTTTCCATAGGAATTTCCAATTGTGCCAACACTACCTTTGCGCCATCGAAAGCACCTTCAAAACCATAAATATCTTCCGGAAACAACCAGCTGTTGGCGCCTGGAGCCACTGAAATGCTGTTTTCGCCATCTTCGGCCACGTTAATCAGTGCAATTCCTGAATGGGTGCCCGGCTGAACTTTTATGCAGGAAGCATCTATTCCATCTTTCCGATAATTTTCCAAAGCCTGTTTCCCGAATGAATCATCGGAAACGCATGCAATAAAAGTGACATCGGCGCCGGCCCGCGCTGCTGCCACAGCCTGGTTGGCCCCTTTTCCGCCGGGTATGGTCAAAAAGTCAGTTCCCATGATGGTTTCACCGGGAGCCGGAATGTGCGGTACTTTCACCACCATGTCGGTGTTGGAGCTTCCAATTACAATAATTTTTGGTTTCATTTTTTTAGTATAACCGTGCAACGATAATCAGGGTTAAACCTACAACAAAAAACAGGAACATGGCTGTGAGTAAACCATTTACTCCTTTTGCCCCTTTAAATTCTTTCCAGATAAATACTCCCCACAAAGCGGCAATTAGTGTTGCTCCCTGCCCCAATCCGTATGATATGGCAAATCCTGCCTGTTCGGCTGCAATGATATTTAGTGTCATACCCAGGCTCCAGATGGCGCCTCCCAGAATACCAATGAGATGCAACTTTGTGTCGCCTTTAACAAAATAATCTTTGTAGGTTACTTTTTCACCTGTAAGCGGCTTGTACATAAAAATGGTATTCCAAACAAAGTTGGAAATGAGCAGTCCCACGGCAAAAACAACTGATGCCGTGTAAGGAGTAAGTTTCCCTGCCATGGGATTTACAAAATCGGTAGCCATGGAAGCCGCCACAAAACGGTAGAAAAAACCCATCAGGAATCCGGCCAGCAGCGAAATCACAATTCCTTTTGCCGAAGTAATTGAAGAAGAATTTGATAACCGGCGGTAAGCCATTGCATCCAGAATAATGGCGATGGTAACCAGTGCAACGCCGGAAAACAAAATCACCGGATTTCCCAGCGGAGTTGCTGCATAATTGGTAATTACGCCCAGCACCAGCGCAAGTCCTATACCAATGGGAAAAGCTACCGCCATACCGGCAATGGCAATGGCTGCCACCAACAGGATATTGGCAATGTTAAAAACCACTCCGCCCAGAAATGCGGAAATCAGCGATTTTCCATCGGCCTGTGCCAAATCGGCCAAAAAACTTCGGCCTTCAGTGCCGGAGCTTCCTGCAGTGAATGCCAATAAAAGCGCCAGCAACAAAACCCCGATGGCATAATCCCAGTAAAATAACTGGAATGGCCAGTGTTTCTGAGCCAGTTTTTGGGTGTTGGCCCACGAACCCCAGCACAACATGGTGACAAAGGCAAGAAAAACTGCCACACCGTAAGAATGTATTACTACCATATTTTAAAGATTTTAGTTTAAAGTATTTTTCTTTATAAAAAGTGTTAGGATAAAAATACCCTGGTTTTTCATGTTTTCTGGATTCAGTTTTTTCGTTCAAAATCATTTTTCAAATATATTGAAATCTACTGTTATAAAGGGTGAATATTTATTTTTTATGAATTGAATTTTATTGCAAAAAAAAAATAACTTCAATATTTTTATTTTGCACATAAGTTTATTATATTTGTATGGAGATTTTCAATTTTATACTTTAAAAAGGAGGTTATCATGCCAGGATTTAACAGAACAGGACCAACAGTCGCCGGACCGATGACGGGAAGGCAGTTGGGCAAATGTAGCGGAAATTCAACAGCCTTTCCGGGGAGAGGTTACAGAAATTCAGGCCGCAGATTCCGTGGTGGTTTGGGTCGTGGTGGCGGCAGAGGATTGGGTTTCAGATGGGGAAATCCGTTTGGGCATTACCAGGATGATTACATACCCGATGTTTCCGATGAAACGTTGCTCGAAAACGAAGCCCGTACGTTAAAAGATCAGCTTTCGCACGTAGGAAAAGCACTGGAAAAATAATCAAGCAGCCAATTGTCAATCGTAATTCTCTGAAAAATTGAACCCGGGATATAAATACCTTTTCGGCTCCGTTCCATCCCGCAGGCCGGGCATGTCGCCGGGAGTTGATTTAGAATATTAAATTGCAGAAATCATTGCCAAAGCACCTGAACGTAAAAACCTTGCAGCTTACCGTAAAGATGTGGAATCGGCCATTCTGGGTACCGTTGCCCGCCGACCCTGCACAGCCGGTGACCTGGCGCAAATTCTGGGAACGCATGTAAACGAAATCAACAAATACCTGGAAACGCTGGAAAGCGAACACAAAATCAGGCATATTAGAAAGGAACGGGGGTTGCTTTATTATACTAAAAACGGGATAAATTTATACATTATGTAAGTTGGCAAAATGCAATTGGCAGTTGGCAAGTCCTTTTGCCAACTGCACTGTTGCCAACTGCCAACTAAATTCAGTTGGCATAATTTATCCCGTGCGAAGTATAGAAATTCTGAATTTGGCTTTAAATACATGCAAAATTCAGATAATTTCAGATTACCGCTCCAATAATATCGGATGTTTTTGGAATTATAAATGATTCAGGTGATTGATTCTGTGAATCTGTGGCAAAATTTACCTTTTATAAATTTAACAGCCATTTCCACACAGGGATGATTTCAATCTCTGTTTTATGCTCAAAACAGAAATAGCACATTTTTATTCTATACACAAAACAATTTAGAGAAACCAGCATATTTACACCGGCAGTTTATCCCATTCAGTGTACGGTAATTTTCACCTTTTATAGCACGGTTCAAGGTATTCATATTTTACACCGGCGCTTTAGCCCGGTGTGGTTAACTATCCTGCCGTTTTTTGCAGCTTTAGCATTTAATTCTTTAATGGCTGAAGCCTTTTTCACTCTGTTATTATGTCCGTAATCACCGGGCTGAAGTCGCGGTGTAAAATGCCTGTATTCAAGGCACGGCGCAAAACTTCTCCTCTTTTACACCGGCGCTTTAGCCCGGTGGGGCTGGCATAGTGGCGCGTTTATTCGCTTTAGCGTTTAAAGACTTAATGGCTGAAGCCTTTGATTTTCGGTGGCACTGATCACCGGGCTGAAGCCACGGTGTAAAACAGTCCGTTTTCAAATGATTTTTTAAGCCATAAATAACGCATCCATCGTCAGACTGTTTTGTACCAGGAAAGAATAACTGTTGGCTTTCAGTTTCAGTCCATAAGTTGTAACCATAGTCAGTAAAACCGATATATTTGTACCTGTTTCCTGTTTAAACGAGGAAGATGGTATAAGCATACTTATTCTAAGGCATAACCACTCCATTTTCGGTAAACGGGACTATATATAATGGTAAAAGCGAGAAATATGAAAGTGGATATTAAAAATTTGAACTCAAAAATTAAACAGACGAAAGCCTGGAAAAATGCAGAAAATGAATATTCTGTCATTTATGCGGATAATATGTTGCCCCCTCAGCTTCGTTTGGGGAGGGCATTGACAAATGAGGAGTTCATAGAAGCGGGGCAACGTATTATCGGTATATGTCCTTCTTTTTATCCTGCTTATTTTGATATGGGGGTTAGGTTACTATCGGTTAATACTGACCTGGCAGTGGAAACACTCGATACTGCTTTTGAGATATGCGTAAAAATAAACTCATGGGATACTATCAGTAAAGTTTACGATATATTTTTTGATAATTTGGAGAAAGTGTTTCACGAAGACTTTGTGGTCCGTTACGCTTTAAAACTAATCGGGAAATTTCCGGATAAAGCAAAACCTTACGATTTTGCTGCGAGTGCATTTAACCTGTTGGAAGAACATGACAAAGCTATTGAATATGGCATGCAAGCAGTTCGTCTGGAGCCAAAAAATACATATTTTCTGAATAATTTGGGATTGTATTATTTATCAGAGAAGAATTTTGAAGATGCAGAAAAATATTTAAATCTTTCAATGAAAGCAGATTCAGATCACGAACATCCCAAAAACAATCTTGCCGATTGCAAAGTCATGAAAAAGAATAATTTGTCTTTGAAAGAATACTACCTGCGACCTGCTGATCATAAGAGAATTGAAAAATATAAGGACAATGAAGAATGGTCTGAATTGGATGAATATGTTGAATTGATGAACCAGCAAAAACTTCTTGTTTTTCATATGGCTTTGTCAGGGAAATACCGGTTCAAAGCACATAATCTTCATTCACTCTTCAAAACTTTAGCACAATTCTTTCACTTTGTGGAATCAGTTAGTAATGAGACGTTTGTTTGGGAAGATATAAATTACTTATGTCAATATTTTAAACAGATAATGCACAAATTTATCTTTAAACATTACGATGTGAATGATGAGATAATGAAGGAGGTATTTGATTCCACTTTGATGTATTATAATTTTCTTTCAGATAATAAAGTAATAAAGCAAAAACAGTTTGCTGAGTTTAAAAAACTTTCAAGTTCATTAAAGAATGAAATATTTGACAAAATGCATCGGTACAACAAAATACGTCACGACCCGGCAGTAAGCGAAAAGAAAAAAGAAAAAATTAGAGAAGAACTATTTGAAGGTGATCACGAATGGATGTTTATAGATTAATATGATCAGCCGTAATTTCTAATCTTTGGGGTGAGCAACATGTG
>JAHYIT010000181.1 GCA_019429205.1 Mariniphaga sp.
TTTCAACGCATCAATACGGAAACAAAATCGGGTGGAATTGTTGGGATTTTCAAACAGTTTTCTCCTGTTGACGAGCAGTGGATTACCCTGAATTTTTTGGATGAAAAGAAAGAATATATTGTAAAACTTGCTCCAACCGGGGAAATCGTTACCCGTGGAACCGGCAGCGAATTTCGCAGAAAAGGGTTTAAAGTGGTTTTTAAGGAGGAAGTTCAGGGGGAATTGTTTGAAGTGAATCAAACTCAATAAGCCATTTGGTAAAAAGAGGCTGCATTTTTTTTGCAACCTCTTCAAAAAGAATAAATATTATTCACCCCATGGCACCCGTTCGGAGCGGTAAAAATCAATTTCCATCGCTTCAAACCGTTTTCCGTGGTCGGCCAGCCGCAATTTGTATTCGTCCCAGTTTCTGAGTTCCGAAGATGTCCAGCCAATTTCGGCATATCCGGGCAGTTGCGGAAAGACCATGTATTCTATCTCGTCCATGTTGGTTATGGTTTCGGTCCACAGTGGCGCTTCCACACCTAAAATATTTTCTCTGGTGATAATTTCATTTAGTGTTGCCGGATTCCAGTCGTACCCGTGATCCACTTCAATGTATCCGGCCCAGTGCAGACCAAGATGTGTGGTCGAATCGTACTTCATGTCCATGTAGGCCCGTGCTGCCGGCGACATAATCACTTTGGCGCCTTTTTCAATACCCATGGTGGTATTTTCCACATCGGCCCAAAACTGAACAGTGGCCCCTTCCACCAGGTCGGCGTTGGCAATTTCGTCCCAACCAATTACTTTTTTACCGTGTTTTGTTACAATTTCCTGTACACGGTTAATAAAATAAACATAATCGTCGTGGGCAGTAACGTGCGATTCGTCGCCGCCAATGTGAAACCATGGCCCGGGAGTGAGCGAGGCAATTTCGCGAACCACATCATCCACAAACTGGTAGGTAATTTCCTTACCGGTGCAAAGCGTGCTGAAACCAACTTCTGTTCCGGTGTAAAGTTCAGTGGCTTTTCCGTCGCAGTTCAGTTCGGCATACGATGCCAGCGCGGCGTTGGTATGGCCGGGCATATCGATTTCGGGAACGATGGTGATGTGCCGTTCCAGTGCATATTTTACAATTTCGGAATACTGTTTCTGTGTGTAAAAACCGCCTTTACCGCCTCCCACTTCGGTACTGCCGCCAATTTCGGTCAGTTTTGGCCACGATTTGATTTCAATGCGCCAGCCCTGATCGTCGGAAAGATGCAGATGCAAAGCGTTCATTTTGTAGGTTGCCAGAAAATCGATAAACCGTTTAACGTCGTCAACCCCAAAAAAGTGACGCGAGACGTCGAGCATGGCGCCGCGGTATTCATATTCCGGAAAATCGCGGATGATTCCTGTGGGAACGGTCAATTTTTCTCCGGCAGCGGCTTTCACAGGTAAAGTCTGAAGAAAAGTTTTGGCCGCATAAAAGCAACCTGCCGTACTTTTCGCTTTTATTCCCACCAGCTTTTTGCCAATACTCAAAAAATATCCCTCTTTGCCCAAATCGTTGTTATCCGTTGTAACCGAAAGGAATATTCCGGAACGCGGGGTAACATTGGAAGATTCAACGGTAAAAATTTCACCGGCAATGTGGTTGAGTTCATCTGCCAGATAGCGGGCAGTCTGCTCCAGACCGTCCACATTTTCCTCGTAATAGATAGTTACGGAAGAGGACAAAATGAATTCATCACCCAAAGATTCAATCGAAACCGGTTGAGGAATAAAACTGGTTTGGGTTAAATCGGTTGGCTCCTTTGGGCCGCAGGAAAACAGCATAAACAAACCCAATGTAATCAGACTTGTTGCAACAAATAATTTTTTCATCGCATTTTGTTTTTAAAAATTTTGGTTTCTGCCCGTAAAGTTACTTAAATTATTCCCATCTGCTTCATCAAAAAAGTGGCATTCATGGTTTTTGTAACGCCTTCGCTAAGCAGGTAGTCGAACACCATTTCATCGTTTTCCAGTTTTATTTCAAAACATTTATTGAATACCATTTGCGGGAATTCTTCCTCCATTTCGCTTATTTTCAGATCGTGGGTGGCAATTAAGGCCACAGCTTTCAGTTCCAGCAGTTTTCGAATCAGTTCGCGCGAACCGTTCAGTTTGTCCACCGAATTGGTTCCTTTCAGCATTTCGTCGAGAATAACAAAAATCTTCTCGCCGTTTTCCAGGCGATCGAGTACGGTTTTAATACGTTTCAGTTCGGCAAAAAAGTACGATTCGTCTTTCAGCAGGTTGTCGGTGGTGCGCATGTTGGTGTAAACTTTTACCGGACTGAAAACCAGTTTCTCCGCACATACCGGTGCGCCCGTCCGGCCAAGAATCAGGTTAACTCCCACCGTGCGCAAAAAAGTACTTTTCCCGGCCATGTTGGCGCCGGTAATAATCAGTACTTTCCCCCAGCCATTGATGGAAAGGTCGTTGTTTACCCGCTTTTGGGCAGGCAGCAACGGATGGCCCAGTTGGCTGGCCTGCAGGGTGAACCCGCCGTCGTGAATTTTTGGATAGGTAAACTCCGGTTGGTTATATGCCAGGTTGGCCAGGCTAATAAGTGCATCGGTTTCTGCAATTATATCGAGCCAGACTGTTAGTTTTTTTCTGTTGTGCCGGTGCCAGTTCCATAGCTTGTAAACACAACGTAAATCCCATAAAAACAGGGAATTAAAAACCACCGCAATTACAAGGTTTTGCCGGTATTCAAATTGCCCGACCAGTTTTTTCAACTGCCTGAAAATATGGCTTGCCTTGTCTGGGTTAAGAACTTTTTTTTGCAAATCCAAAAGAAATGGCGATTGAAATTCCCGTTCTTCAATAAATTCCAGCAGTTGCATGTATTTTCCCAGCAACTCCGATTTCCGGCCAAAAAACTCATAATATTGTGTCACTCTTTTTCGTGAAAACCAAAGTATTCCCCATTGAATGAATAACATCAGCACCAGCCAAAAATTGGAAATTCCCATGAAAGCAGGAATAGCTGCAAGTATGGTCAGTAATGGAATGACAATGATTGAAGCGCGGATTGCAGCAGGCCGGTTCAGATTTAATTCCGTTTCCGACCAGTGTTTGATCTCTTCGTTCAATTCAGGAGTTTCCCTAAACAGATGACCGTTGGCCAGAAAATGCAACCGCCAGTTTGGAATGGCCGAAAGTTCGCCAACAGCTTCCTGTCGCTTCTCAATTTCTGGTTTATCAAGTGGTGGCGACTGCAGCCAGCTTGCCAGCCGTTGTTTTCCGCTTAACGTTGAAGTGCGGTTTATAAACTGAAAAACGGAATCTTCACCGAACAAATCCAAATCATAGGAGTTAAAATGGGCAGGGTTCAGAAACTCTTTTCCGCCGTCGAAATGATTGAACTTGTGTTCCAGCGCCAACAATTCATCTTCGGTGATTTTCTTCAGCGCTTCAAACTTCTTTTTTTGTTTTTCAAGCTGAATATTTTTTTTCACCAATAAGAAAAAGAGAACCAGAAAAAGCAAAGATGGCAGAGTTGTGAGCCATCCGTTCCAGCCCCAAACTGCAAAAGGGACAAAAATCAGAATGAATGCAGCCAGCCGGTACCAGGCAAAAAACCTTATTTCCCGGGAAAAGGTTTTCAGTTTCGAGTTAAAAGTTTCCAGTTTCGAGTGATAAAATTCATTGGCAGAAGTTTCCATTTCATAAAAAATTGTAATAGTGAAGAATGAAAGTCATGATTACAACCGTGACTGCCACCACACAGAAAACCAAAAAAATGAGTCCCGATTGCCGAATGTTCAGTTTGGTTGTTTCAATTTTTGGATTTCGGGCCAGAAAAAAGTGGATTTCAAAAAACATGAGCGCTTTATATGTTCCCACTCCGATGAGCCAGCCCAAAACAGCGCCTCCCAAAATATCGAGCGGGTAATGAACGCCGGAATAGATGCGCGAGTAGGAAAACAGGACTGCCCAAAACAGCATCAAAAACCAGTAGCCGCGGTTTCTGAACAGACGTATGGTGAAGGCGAACAGGGCAAAAGAGTTGGCCGCATGCGATGAAACAAATCCATGCAATCCTCCCTTGCGGAGCACATTATGAACGAGATGCTCAATTTCTGGATTATGCACCGGGCGCAAGCGCTGGATCGTCTCCTTTAGCAAAACCGAAAGCTGATCGGCAAGCAAAATGGTAAGCGCCAAAAAAAATATCACCAACCACCATTTGCTTTTGTAATTTTTTAGAATGAAAAACAAGATAACGGCAAAAAATGGAATCCAGGTTTCTTTGCGGGTTGCCATCAGCATTATGGTATCCCAAAAGTCATTGTGAAAACTGTTCAGGTATAAAAATAATTCGGTGTCTAATTCCAGTATTTTTTGAAAAAATGCCATTAACTATTCAGTATTTGCCAGATTTTGTCTTTCAGTTGCTGCACATTGAATCCGGTAACCGACGAAAAAAACAGATGCGGAATTCCTTTTAATTCGGCACTGATTTCTTTCATTAATTCCTGGTCGAGCATGTCGGCTTTGCTGATGGTTAGAAGCCGCTGTTTGTCGAGCAGTTCGGGATTGTATTTTTCCAGTTCGTTCAGCAAAATGTTGTATTCTTTAAGGTGGTCGGGGCTATCGGCAGGAACCATAAATAGCAGCATGGGATTACGCTCAATGTGTCGCAGGAACCGCAATCCCAGCCCTTTTCCTTCGTGGGCGCCTTCAATAATTCCGGGAATATCGGCCATCACAAACGACTGTTGTTCGCGGTGACCTACAATGCCCAGGTTGGGCGTGAGTGTGGTAAACGGGTAGTCCGCAATTTTAGGTTTTGCCGCGGAAACCACCGAAAGCAAAGTTGATTTTCCTGCGCTGGGGAACCCTACCAGGCCAACATCGGCCAGTATTTTCAGTTCCAGAATTTTCCAGCCTTCTTCTCCTTCTTCGCCCGGCTGTGCATAGCGCGGGGTTTGGTTTGTTGACGATTTAAAGTGGTCATTTCCCAGTCCTCCACGACCACCCTGCATCAACACTTTTTGCTCGCCGTGTTCTGTAATCTCAAAAATAAATTCGCCGGTCTCGCCATCTCGGACAATGGTTCCCAGAGGAACTTCCAGAGTGATATCTTCCCCATCGGCGCCGGATTTCTTTTGACCGCCTCCGGCTTCTCCATTGCCCGCCTTAATATGTTTTTGATATTTTAAGTGAAGCAAGGTCCATTTGTGCCGGTTGCCTTCCAGAATAATATGGCCTCCCCGCCCGCCGTCGCCGCCGTCGGGACCGCCTTTGGGGATAAATTTTTCGCGCCGCAAATGGGCCGAACCGGCGCCCCCGTGTCCCGATTTGCAGTGGATTTTTACGTAATCAACAAAATTTGTTTCAGCCATTTTCTTTCCTTTTTCAAGTTGGTGTAGATGGAGATTATTTCAAGGCAATGATGTAATTCCAAGCTTCCTGCCGTTTTAAAACTTTCAGCAAAAAATTACAATTTGTCCACAACTGCTTTTAACCGTCCGGCAATTTCTTCGATGGTTCCCATACCGTTTATGCCGAAATGTTTGTTCTGTTTTTTGTAATATTCAATGAGCGGACTTGTTTTTTCATTGTAAACGTTAATGCGGTTTTCAATGATGGACTGGTCCTGGTCGTCGGCACGGCCGGAGATTTTTCCACGGTTCAGCAGACGGTTGATAAGTTCCTGTTTTTCCACTTCCAGGCTCAACATGCCTGAAATGGGCGTGCCGTTGGCGTCCAGCAGTTCATCAAGCGCTTTGGCCTGATCAACCGTGCGTGGGAAGCCGTCAAAAATAAAGCCTTTGGCATCTTTGTTGGCTTCCAACTTGCTTTTTATCATGCCAATTACCACCGCATCGGGCACCAGTTCACCCTTTTCCATAAAAGCTTTGGCTTCCAGCCCAAGTTTAGTGCCTGCGGCAATTTCACTGCGCAACAAATCGCCGGTTGAGAGATGAATCAACCCGAAGGACTGGATTAAAAACTCGGCTTGTGTGCCTTTTCCTGCCCCCGGGGGGCCAAACAGTACAATATTCAACATGATGTTTTGGTTTTATTCGTTAATAACTGAGTAAATGTCAATCAGATTGCGGCCGTGCCCGTCGTAATCGAGTCCATATCCCACAATAAAATCGTTGGGAATTTCCATGCCGATATAGTCCAGTTGTACTTTCTTTTTCAGGGCATCGGGTTTTAAAAGCAAAGTGGCAATCAACACCTCTTTGGGATTCAACTGATGTATTTGCGCGTGAATGTTATCAATGGTCAGGCCGCTGTCCACAATATCTTCCAGCACTACCACCGTGCGTCCTTCAATTTTTTCGTTCAGGCCGATGAGCTGCTTTACTTCGCCGCTGGTTTTATCTCCATTGTAGGAAGCCAGTTTTACGAACGATATTTCGGTTTCCACCAGACTGATGCGCTTGAATAATTCGGCGGCAAACATAAAAGAACCATTCAAAATGCAAATAAACAATGGGTTTTTCCCGGCCAGATCGTTATTCATGCTTTCAGCCATTTTTTCAACTGTTGCACAAATTTTTTCGTAAGAAATAAAAAGCTGAAAATTTTTATCGTGGATTTTAACTTGTTTCATTAACTGAAAATTTATTTTTATAAATACCTTTTATGCTGTATTTTCGCTCTGAAATTTTGAAGCCACAAAATAACAAAACAAATTGATTAACTGAAAATATAAAATGCAAAAGATGGAACCAAAAGTAAGTATTATCATGGGAAGCACATCCGATTTGGATGTGATGGCAAAAGCAGCGCAACTGCTCGATGAGTTTGAAATTCCGTTTGAAATGAACGCCCTTTCGGCTCACCGCACGCCCGACGAAGTGGAGAAATTTGCCAAAAGCGCAAAAGACCGCGGCGTGAAAGTAATTATTGCCGGCGCCGGAATGGCAGCCCATTTACCTGGGGTAGTTGCTGCCATGACGCCGCTTCCGGTTATTGGCGTGCCCATTAAAGCAAGCCTGGAAGGATTTGATTCCATCTTATCGATTGTACAAATGCCCCCGGGAATTCCGGTTGCTACTGTTGCAGTGAACGGCGCCATGAATGCCGGAATCCTTGCCGTGCAAATGATGGCTACCGGCGATGCCGAACTGATGCAGAAAATGATTCAGTACAAGGAAAGTCTGAAACAAAAGATTGTAAAAGCCAATAAGGAACTTTCGGAAGTGAAGTATAAGTTTAAGGTGAATTGAAATTTATTGTTCAAAAATTATTTCAGATGAACACAGATGATCTTTTAAAGGAAATTGAAAAACTGCCGCTACACAAGCGCATGTATTTGGTAGAAAAAACATTGCATACAATAAGAAAAAAAGAGGATTTGAATCAGATGAACCTGGCCGCTGAAG
>JAHYIT010000182.1 GCA_019429205.1 Mariniphaga sp.
GTACAAACTGTGCGAGTCGGCTGCATAAGTGACCATAGTAGATCCGTCAACCGAGGCTCCGCGGGTTACCAAAAAGTTGGTGCAGCCGTTTGAAATCTGGTAATTTGTTAAAAGGAATACCAATGCGAGTATTCCGGTGGTTAATGTTGCTTTTCTCATGCTAAATCAATTTTTTTATGGAAAGGGCAAATATAATTATTTCCGAAAACCAGATACTGATTTTTGTTGGCCTGGTGTACGATAAATATCATATTTTATGCGTTTTTGAAAAAATGGATCTTTTACACCGAGGCTTCAGCCCGGTGAGCGGAGGTGTCAAAAACAAAAGGGCTTTAGCCATTAATAGAATTAAATGCTAAAGCCGAAAAAGACTTCAAAAAGGTTAAACACCTGGCTAAAGCACAGGTGTAAAAAAATGATTGTTTGTTCTGTGATTTGAAACGTGGAATTTGCCATATACCCGTGGTGACTGCAAATTACAAACACCCTTTAATTTTTTCCAATATCTCTTCCATATTATCATCGAGCCCAACCGAAAAGCGCACCAGCCCGTCGGAAAGGCCCATCTGTTTCTGTATTTCAAGCGGAACCTCCGACGATGTGCTGTGCCCCGAGCAACTGAAAAGCGTTTTGAAATACCCCAGGCTCACGGCCAGGTAACCCACGCCGGCATCCTGCATCTTTCGCATAAACCGGTTGGCTTTTTTGTGGGTTTTCAAATCGAGGGCTAAAAGTCCTCCAAATCCGAATTCGTCGTTCATCAGCTTTTTGTGCAGTTCGTGCTGCGGGTGGTTTTTTAACCCCGGGTAAATCAGTTTTAATCCTGCTTCGCTCACATTTTCGGCCAGAAATTGTGCATTACGGCTGTGTTGTTTCATCCGTAAATGCAGGGTATGCAGGTTTTTAAGGATGGAAGAAGAACGCAACGAATCAAGAACCGGGCCCAGCAGCATGGCGGTTCCGTCGTTTACATTCGACAACTCGCCGATGAACTCTTCCGAAGCACAAATGGCTCCGGCCACGCAGTCGTTTTTACCGTTGATGAATTTGGTCATACTGTACACCACGATGTCGGCCCCCAGAAGGGCAGGGGTCATTATCATTGGGGTGAAGGTATTGTCCACCATCAGTTTGGCGCCGTGCTCGTGTGCCATTTTTGCCAGTTCCGGAATGTCGGAAACCTGCAGCAACGGATTGGTTACACTTTCGGTGTAAATCACCTTTGTGTTGGGCTGCATGGCCGCTTTTACCTGTTCAAGGTTGGTGATGTCCACAAACGTTACATCGATGTTGTAACGCGGAAGCCAGTTTTTCAGAAAAGCAAAAGTTCCGCCGTAGGTGGTCACGCTGGTTACAATGTGGTCGCCCGATTTACAAACTTGCAACAGCGCGCAGGTAATGGCTGCCATTCCCGAGGCCGTTACCCATGCCGATTCGGTGTTTTCCAGTGCGGCCAGCGCATCGGCCAGGTATTTGTTGCTGGGATTCCAGTGGCGCGAATATAAAAAACATCCTTCCATGTGCCCCAGAAAGGTTTCTTCCATGGTTTCGCCTTTCAGGAAAGTAAAGGTGGAAGAATCGGTAACGGATGGATTTACACCCCCGAATTCACCGAATTGTTTTAGGTCATAAATTTTTTTTGCCGGATTGTAGCTCATTTCTTCTGGTTTTTTGTTTGGGGTGAAAATAAGGGAATTTGCGGAATTGAAATATGATATTGGTCGGGTTTACGGGGAGTTGGTTTCCGGAATTTTATCCAATACAATCATGTAATAATGCGCGGATTTAATCCACGCCACCCGGAAAAACCACCCCCGCACTACTGTCCCGTTTTGCACCTGTCACCGAAGCATAACAGTTGATTTCGCCCAAATACCGCAGCAATCCCAGAAAAGCAAAAACCAGCGCTTCTTTGTAATTAATGATTTCTGATGACGGGATTACAATCTCACATTTAAGGTATTGTTTGAACCGTTCCATCAAAAATGAGTTGAACGCGCCGCCGCCGGTTACAAGCATTTTCCCGGTTGCAGGCGCGGATTTGGCAATTTGAACGGCTATGTGTTCGTAAGCTGTTCTTAATTTATCCTGAACAGAAAGATTCGATGCTTCGGTAACCGGAAAAAAATGGTTGTCCATCCACTCCTTTCCCAGCGATTTGGGCGGGGACTGACTGTAAAAATTTAAGAGGTTAAGCTTTTCGAGTAAATGGTTATCAATTGTTCCTTTTCGGCCTAAATCGCCATTTTCGTCGAATGGTTTTCCCAGTTTCCGGGCCAAATCATTCAGAACAAAATTTACCGGACAAATATCGAAGGCGATTCGTTTTTCGGTTTTCTCAAACGAAATGTTGGCAAAACCGCCCAGGTTGAGGCACGATTCGTATTCCGGAAAAAGTAACCGGTCGCCAACCGGAACCAGCGGAGCACCCTGACCGCCCATCGCCACATCGCCGGAGCGGAAATCAGCCACCGTGGTCATTCCGGTTTCGGCAGCAATGCATTCGCCGTTTCCGGCCTGAAACGTAAATCCTTTTTCCGGCTGGTGAAAAACGGTGTGGCCGTGCGAGGCTATCAAATCGGGTAAAAGCCGGTGGTTTTTTATAAGCCGGTTGATTTGCTGTCCGGTAAACTTTCCGTAAACGTTATGCAGTTCAATCAGTTTTTCACCCGGCAATTCCGGGGCGGTTCGCAGTTTTTCTTCCCATTCGTTGGAATAATTCACTGTTTCGGCGGCAACTATGGAAAAATTCCACCGGTTTTCTGAACACCGGAATTCCACCGCCGCCAAATCGAGGCCGTCAAGCGACGTGCCTGACATGGTTCCAACCACCAGCCATTTATTTCCAGAACGAGGCTTCATAAATGCTTTCATTTCCTTTATTGTCTGTCACTTTCAAAACAAATTCATGGCGTTTTCCCAGTTCAAACCGTTCGGCATCAAAATAGTGCGTTATCATGTCGGTTTTGGCATCGTATTCAAACAGCGCCCATTTTCCGTTGAGCGTTCCCACATATTCTTTGATTCCCGACAGGTCGTCGGAAATGCGAAACCGGATACGTGAAGATTCGGTTAGTGCTGATTTATCCCTGATGCTGAGCGGTACAATCCGCGGCGGAACCGTATCCAGCGCCACGGCATAATTTCCGAACGAACGGATATCGCCGGTAACCCATCCACTGTCAAAACTTCCGCCGGCAGCAGATATTTTCTGTGTCAGTGTATCTACGGTTACCAAAAGCGCTTTCTCCTGCAGCCGTTTTTCCAGCTTTTTGGTTTTTAGCGAAAGCCGTGCGCTGCTGTGCAGGGGTATGGTGTTGCGGTGAACCACATGAATATTTGAAAGAAATTTTTCGGAAGCAGCTTTTTGTTTCCATGTGAATTCAACATTGTCGTAAAACGTTTTCTCCGGAAAGTCGATGCGAATGTTTTCTTCCCTGAACCGATTGGCCTGTTCATATTTCAGCAATTGATTGAAAGGAATTTTTGTTCGTTCAACCTGTCCTGCCTTGCTTTCTACCCTGAAATCGAGGATGGAAGTATTACCATGCAAATCTTTGAGTTCGAACCGTACCATGTGAATGTTCCCGTCGGTTACCCTGAGCTGTCCGTTATTACGCACGTAGTCGTAAATTCGCAACCGGTTTCCGGGGTCAATCCAGGTTTTGTGAAACCGGCGTTTGGTGGTAATGAACTCCTCATAATCGGTGTGGCTGTTTACATACCGGCCTTCAGGAAAGGAAAAACGATCCATTGTAAATGAATACCAGAGTTCACCATCCCAGAACAACCGGATAGAATAAACCCCGCAACGGTTGTTGGAGCCATCGAAAAAATCGCTGGACTGAATGGCATAACCAACCATTCCGTAAACCGGAATGATGGGATTGTTTTGAATTTGGTACTTGCCGTCAGTAAAAACAACCGGGAATGTTTTCTTTTCCGCCTGAAAATCCACATGGCCGTATTCATTCAACGAAGTAATCATCAGCGAATAAATGCGTGGCGGTGTATTGTCTTTTACCGGAAGGGAATAGTGCAGCGGATTTAGCGGCTCTTCGGTTTGAGTGTCCCTGATTTCGAAATGGAGATGAGGCCCGCCCGAACTGCCTGAATTTCCGCTACGGGCAATAAATTCATCCTGTTTTACCGGGAAACGGTCTTTGGAAACCTGCAAATCTACCCGGAACGACTTCCGTTCGTATTGAATGTTTTTCACATATTTGGCAATGTCATCTCGGAAACTTTCCAAATGGCCGTAAACAGAAGTAGTTCCGTTGGAATGGTTGATGTACAGCGCCAGTCCGAAACCTGTTGGTGATACTACAATCCGCGAAATATATCCGTCGGCGACTGAATAAACAGGAACTCCTGTAACTCCCTGTGTTTTAATGTCGATTCCCGAATGAAAATGGTTGGCTCGCAGTTCTGCAAAACTGCCGCTTAAAAAAACAGGAATTTTAACCGGACTTGTATATTCAATTGTTTGTCCGCCAGTAATCAATGAAATTATAATGAAAAAAATGAATGCGATATATTTCATCTAAATCTTTCTAAGGCGGGCAAATTTAAAAAAAACAGACTATTTGACATCAAGGAAAGGCTTTAAACTAATAAACAGGAATGTGGCTAAAGCCTTTTCTCTCTGCAACTTTTTTACCGGACATCTGAATCTTTATCATGAGCACACCAGACATTATTTTTTGCTTATTATTGATAATGCTTTTCCAATAGGGTAAAAATATTAACTTTGTGCACGAATTGCAGCAAAAATGACCGACGAAGATCGTTTTCTTCTGAATGAATTAAAGGCCAATGTGCAGCGGCTGTTTCAGGAATACCAAAACCGGAAAGCCGAAATAAAAGCGCTTGAAGGCAAAGTGTCAGTTTTGACACAGGAAATTGCCCGGCTCGAACAGGAAAAAACAGATTTGAGTCAGAAAATGGAAAAAATGAAAGTTGCTAACCGTATAATGGCTGGAAATGACAAGGACGGTGAGGCAAAAAAAAGAATAAATGCATTAGTACGGGAAATTGATAAATGTATCGCATTACTCAACAAGTAATGAACGGTGAATAAAGAACAACAAAGAATAAATATCAGAATCGAAGGGCGGGCTTACCCGCTGACCATCGATCGAAAAGATGAAGAGAGACACCGGATTGCTGCAAAAACGGTGAACGAAACAGTGAACAAATACCGCGAACTGTTTCGCAATAAAGATTCGCAGGACATACTGGCCATGGCAGCATTTCAAATAGCGCTGAACCATACCGAATTGTTGCAACGCGAAGACAAGTCTCTTTTTTTGGATGGATTGAAAGATTTGAACGATGATATTTCAGACTTTCTGAAAGAAAAAGTGAAAGTGTAGGAAATTAAAGTTAAATATTTATCAAAGACCCGTATTGAATTCCTTTGGTTAAACAAAGTGATTTATTACGGGTTTTTTATTATTAATAATTAAATTAAAAACAATGGATTGGATACAAATACTGATAGGTTTTGCTGCCGGATTCTTTGGTGGTGGAACACTGGCTTACTACGCCTGGGATAAGGCTTTAAAAAAGAAAAGCCGGAAAATTATAAGCGAAGCCAAAAACGAAGCGGAGGTGATTAAAAAGGATAAAATCCTCCAGGCTAAGGAGAAATTTTTACAATTGAAAGCCGAGCACGAAAAATTTATCCAGGAGAAAAACAGCAAAGTAAACCAACTGGAAAATAAGCTTAGTCAAAGGGAAAGCAGCATTAATCAGCGCAGGGATGAATTGCAGAAAAACACCCGCGAATTTGAAATCACCAAAAAAGAGACGGAAGCTATTCGGGAAAACCTGAATAACCAATTGCAGCGGGTAGAGCACAAAAGCGAAGAGCTGGAAAAACTTCACCGGCAGAACCTGGAAAAACTGGAACAAATTTCAGGATTGTCGGCTGAAGAAGCCAAAGCCCAACTGGTGGAATCCCTTAAAGATGAAGCCAAGTCGGAAGCGGTGGCCTACATTAACGAAATTATGGAGGAAGCCCGCCAAACGGCCAACAAAGAAGCCAAAAAGATTGTGGTGAAGTCTATTCAGCGGGTGGCTACAGAAACGGCAGTGGAAAATGCAGTAACAATTTTTCATATCGAAAGTGATGAAATCAAAGGCCGCATTATTGGTCGCGAAGGCCGCAACATTCGTGCTTTGGAAGCCGCTACCGGAGTTGAAATTGTGGTGGACGATACGCCCGAAGCCATCGTGCTTTCAGCTTTCGACCCGGTACGCCGCGAAATTGCCCGTTTAGCGCTGCACCAACTTGTTACCGATGGCCGTATCCATCCGGCCCGGATTGAAGAGGTGGTGGAAAAAGTGAAAAAGCAGGTGGAAGAAGAAGTAATCGAAACCGGAAAACGCACAGCCATCGATTTGGGTATTCACGGTTTACATCCGGAACTGATTCGTTTAATCGGGAAAATGAAATACCGCTCGTCTTACGGGCAAAACCTGTTGCAACACTCACGCGAGGTGGCCAATTTATGTGCTATAATGGCATCGGAACTGGGTCTGAACCCGAAAAAAGCCAAACGTGCCGGACTGCTGCATGACATTGGCAAGGTGCCAGATGATGAGCCGGAATTACCACATGCTGTTTACGGAATGAAACTGGCAGAAAAGTACAAGGAAAAACCGGACATCTGCAATGCCATTGGCGCCCACCACGACGAAGTGGAAATGGAAACACTGATGGCTCCAATCGTTCAGGTTTGCGATGCCATTTCAGGTGCCCGCCCGGGAGCACGCCGCGAAGTGGTGGAATCGTATATCAAACGGTTGAAGGACCTCGAGGATTTGGCTCTTTCTTATCCCGGCGTTACCAAAACCTACGCCATTCAGGCAGGTCGTGAACTGCGCGTAATCGTGGGTTCCGACAAAATGAGCGACCAGGAAACCGAACAACTTTCATACGACATTTCAAAACGCATTCAGGATGAAATGACATATCCGGGGCAAATAAAAATTACAGTTATCCGCGAAACACGCGTGGTAAGCTATGCCAAATAAAAGCAAAGTTTTCCTGTGGAAATAAAATACAAAGCCTTCCGGTTTCGGGGGGCTTTGTGTTTACTGGCAATATTTTTTCATTATTAATAATAGAATAAGGTTACCTTTCTATCGTTTGCCATTTTTACTTAGGTTTTATAAAAAAAATAAGGTTTATTTTAAAACATAAAAACCTTATTTCCAATTTATTAACCTACTATATAACTAAAACAGAAAGCGACAGCGTCGCGATAATATTTGTAGAACAAATGTTGTCGATGCGAAAAGAAGGTGCAGCGCACCGCAACACAAGAGATATTGCGGTGCGCTGCACCTTC
>JAHYIT010000183.1 GCA_019429205.1 Mariniphaga sp.
TGAACCTTTCCAGATGCTCGGCGAAGTGGGCTGGGAACTCATCGACTCCATCGGCATCGACGTAATTGGCGCCTGGGGAAAAAACAACATGTTCGGGTTTCACAACCATGCACCCTACAAAGAATGGAAAACACCCTGGGGGCAACGCGTGATGGTTCCGATGAATTTTAATGTAACTTACGACGATAAAAGCGATGTGCTCATGCACCCCGAAGGCGATACTTCCATTCCACCCTCGGCGCGAATGCCCAAAACCGGTTATTTTTTCGATGCCATTATCCGGCAGGAAACCATCGATGATGATAATCTGAATGTGGAGAATAATCTGGAAGAGTTTGGTCTTGTAACTGAAAAAGATTTGGAGCACTGGCGGGTGGAAGTGGATAAAGCATATTTTTCCGGCAAAGCGGTAATTGCAGCTTTTGGCGGCACAGCACTGGGCGACATTGCACTGGTTCCGGGAATGCAACTCCGCCACCCCAAAGGAATTCGCGATGTGGCCGAATGGTACATGAGCACTATCACACGCCCGGATTACATCAAAAAAATATATGAAAAGCAGTCGGAAATTGCTATCGAAAACCTGAAAAGGATTTATTCGGTTGTAGGCAACAAAGTGAACGCCGTATTTATGTGCGGTACTGATTTTGGCACCCAGAATTCAACTTTTTGTTCGCTGGAACAGTTTGAAGATATTTGGCTTCCGTACTATAAAAAGATGAACGACTGGATTCACCAGAATACGCAGTGGAAAACCTTTAAGCACTCGTGCGGGGCGGTAGAACCGTTTTTGGATGGATTCATCCGGGCGGGTTTCGACATCATTAATCCGGTGCAAATTAATGCCGCCAACATGGATCCCAAAAAGCTGAAAGAAAAATACGGTCGCGACCTGGTTTTCTGGGGCGGAGGAATTGATACCCAAAAAGTATTGCCATTCGGCACACCGGCGGAGGTGCGCGAACAGGTGCTGCACAATTGCGAGATTTTTATAAAAGACGGGGGCTTTGTTTTCAACACCGTGCATAATATTCAGGCCAATGTACCGGTTGAAAACCTTGTGGCCATGCTGAAAGCGATTCGGGAGTTTAACGGGAGGTGAGGAAGTTTAAAGTAGAAGTTAACAGTCGCAGTTGGCAATCCCGATAGTTATCGGGACAGTTGGCAAAAATGATATAAAAATGAAAAATAAGCAAAAATGAAAAATGTAATTATTACGGTGTTCTTTTTACTTTTTTCTGCGCATATATTTGCACAGAAATACCAGCCCACCTGGGAATCCATTGACAGCCGGCCGGTTCCGCAATGGTTCGAGGATGTGAAGTTCGGAATTTTTATTCACTGGGGAGTTTATGCCGTTCCGGCCTGGGCGCCTGCCGATGCCGACATTGGTATATATGCCAAATACTCGGAATGGTACTGGTGGCGCATAAACGAAAAAAGCGAAGCAGGAAAACTTTTCCGTGCCTATCACAACAACTTGTATGGCGAAAATTTTAAATACCAGGATTTTGCGCCGATGTGGAAGGCACAGCATTTTGAACCCGACCACTGGGCCGATGTGTTTAAAAAAGCCGGCGCCAAATACGTAGTGCTCACTTCGAAACACCATGAAGGTTTTACCCTTTGGCCCAGCGAACAAAGCTGGAACTGGAACAGTGTGGATATTGGTCCGCACCGCGATTTATGCGGCGACCTGACCAAATCGGTAAAAGATGCCGGGCTGCACATGGGCTTTTACTATTCGCTCTATGAATGGTACAATCCGTTGTATCACAACAACCTCGAAAAATATGTGGATGATCACATGATTCCGCAGATGAAAGATTTGGTTACCCGTTACGAACCAGATATTTTCTGGACCGACGGCGAATGGGACCATCCCAGCGAGAAATGGAAAAGCACCGAGTTTCTGGCCTGGTTGTACAATGAATCGCCGGTGAAAGATCGGGTTGCTGTGAACGACCGCTGGGGTAAAGAAACCCGCGGTGTGCATGGCGGATATTTCACTACGGAATACGACCTGGTGCACGACCGTGAAGGAGTTGGCGAAATTGAACGTCCGTGGGAGGAGTGCCGCGGAATTGGAACTTCGTTCGGTTACAACCAGATTGAAGACCTGGACAACTATATGACTTCGGATGCATTGGTTGATTTGCTCGTTGCAAAAGTGGCTGGCGGTGGTAACCTGCTGCTCGACATTGGCCCAACTGCCGACGGACAAATTCCTGTGATTCAGCAGCAACGTTTACTCGATATGGGCGCCTGGCTTGATGTGAACGGCGAAGCCATTTACGAAACCCGCAAGTGGGAAGGCGCTAGTGACAACGATACAGAAAATGTTTATTTCACCAAAAAAGGAAATGATTTATATGTACTGTGCACCGAATTTCCCGAAAAACCGGTTACAGTAAAAGGAATTAAAAATGCCGGAAAAGTTTCCATGCTTGGGTTTGATGGAAATATCAGGTCGAAAAAATCGGGAAACACGCTAACAATTACTCCACCGGTTTTAACGCCAGTAACCAACCCCGGCAAGTATGCCTGGGTATTTAAAATTGAAAATTCACTATAAAATATATAAATATGAACAAAGCACAACAATTTTTAAAAGTACACAAACTACAATCTTCGGAAATTGACATTCAAAAAATTACCGATGATTTTATTACGGACATGAAACATGGCCTCGAAGGCAAACCGGGTTCTCTGCAAATGATCCCGACTTATTTGAGCGCCGAAGGGAAAATTAAACCCAATGAGCCGGTTGTGGCTATCGATGCAGGTGGCACCAACTTCAGGGCGGTAAAAATGTCATTCGACGATAGCATGAACCTGGTTACCGAAAACCTGCAACAACGCAAAATGCCTGCCATTGACGAAGAGTTGTCGAACAAGGAATTTTTTGCCACGCTGGCCGCTTACCTTACAAGCTACAAGGATGTTTCAGAAAAAATCGGGTTTTGTTTTTCCTATGCTGTTGAGATGTTTCCCAACAAAGATGGTAAACTGCTTGAATGGAGCAAGGAAGTAAAAGCGCCTGAAGTTATTGGCCAGATGGTGGGTGAAAATTTGCTCGAAGCCATGGGAACACCGGGGAAGCATATTGTTTTGATGAACGACACGGTTTCAACGCTTTTGGCAGGTCAGGCTGCAACTGCAGGACGCGAATTCGACACATACATTGGTTTTATACTTGGCACCGGAACCAACGCATGTTACATCGAAAAAAATAAAAATATTACCAAAACATTAGATCTTGACCCTAAAAAGAACATGATAATTAACATCGAAACGGGTAATTTTGACTTGATGCCGCGAACCGATATTGATATCGCTTTTGACAATACTACCAAACAGCCGGGCCGTTACACATTCGAGAAAATGATTTCCGGCGGCTATTTTGGCGGACTTTGCACCACTGCATTAAAAATGGCTGCTGCCGAAGAGGTTTTCAGTTCCGAAAGTAAAGTTAAAATGAAAAACATGGATGAACTGACTTCCGAGGAAGTAAACAATTTCGTTTGCAGAATCGATTTGCCTGCCAATACGCTTTCAACAATTTTGGTAAGCAAGGAAGACAAGGATGCTGCTGCTGAAATTATTAATGCGCTGATTACACGTGCTGCTAAATTAACAGCAGCAAGCCTGGCCGCAGTTATTTTGAAAACCGGCAAAGGAAAATCGTCCGACAAACCCGTACTGATGACTATTGAAGGGACTACATTCTACAAAATGAACAACTTCCAGGTAATGTTCGAAGCTTTCCTCCAGGGATTCTTCTCAGGCGAAAACCGCCGATATTACGAGATTGTGGAAGTGCCCAACTCGAGCCTTATCGGGGCCGGAATTGCCGCCATTGTAAATTAATACCTTTCCAACCCTGACGGGGCTCACAGCCCCGTCAGGGTTAATATAAACACAAACCAAAAACCATGAAAAACCTGATTTCTTCTCTCTTTATTCTACTTCTTTCATTTTCAGTTTTTGCTCAAAACCAAGGTAAAGTGATAAACCTGAACGGCAGTTGGGATTTTGAGCAAACTGCACAGGCTTTTCCTCCGGCAGAATTCACACGAAAATGCCCGGTGCCGGGCCTGATTCACATGGCTGAACCGCGCATCGAAAGCTATGATAAGCTATTCAAAAAACCGGAGCAAACCGTGAGCGAAGAAGCATCTGATTATCGTGAACTGGAATATGAACCACGATACAGTTGGTACAGAAAAAATATTCACGTTCCTGCTGAACTGGAAGGAACAGAGGCCATGTTATCTATCCTAAAAAGCAAATATGTAACGCAGGTTTATGTGAATGGAATGGATGTGGGACAGTCGGTTTCGTGTTACACACCCATCGATTTGAAAGTAACGCAGGCTTTAAAGTTTGGGAAAGAAAACGAAATCCTGATTCGTGTTGGAGAACGCATCTGGCTTCCAGCTTGGGCTGCTGGCAGCACCGATAAGGAAAAGGCAAATTACATTCCCGGCATCTGGGACGATGTATATCTTTCGTTTTCGGGTAAACAAAAAGTGTTGAAAAAACTGGTGCTACCTTCGGTAAAAGATAAAAAAGTTACGGTTAAACTTCAGGTTCGCAATTTTTATCCGCAACAGGTAATGTACGGAGATCCCATGCAGGATAAGGTGAAAGCAGAAATTACAATCAAAGAAAGGAAATCGGGAAAAGAAATCGCTACCGGGATTATCGAAGGCGAAACCACGCGCGACAACGAAACGCAACTGGTAACCGAAATACCAATCGAAAAATTCAACCTGTGGTCACCGGAAAACCCTTTTTTATATGAAGCCGAAATAAAACTCTTTGACGGCGATAATCTTTCAGATATTGCAACAACCCGGTTCGGAATGCGCGATTTTGAGCGGCGCGGAAAATTCTTCTACCTGAATGGTGAAAAGTATTACCTGCGTGGCAGCAACATAACGCTTCACCGGTTTTTTGAGGACCCCGACTGCCAGGCGTTGCCATGGGATCGGGAGTGGGTTAAAAAAATGCTGATTGACGACCCAAAAGCCATCGACTGGAATGCCATGCGCATTTGTGTGGGAATTGCCCCTGATTTCTGGTACGATTTAGCCGATGAATACGGAATTGTTTTTCAGAATGAATGGCTGTACTGGCAAAATCATGGCTGGGACGAACAAATCCGGACAGAATTCACCGACTGGGTTTGGACCGACGGCAATCACCCCAGCATTGTTATCTGGGACGCCATCAACGAAAACTGGAACGATTACATCGGGAACACCCTGATTCCGGAGTTGCAACAACTCGATCCAACCCGAATTTGGGATGCCGGCTACATGCAGGAAAATGAACTGGCAGGTGTTGATCCGATGGACGAACCGCACCTTTACCGGGCAGGCTGGCATTTAATTCAGCAGGAAAATCCGTACGAATACCTAAAAGAAAATCCTTACCGATTGGGAAAAATGGACGACTGGGAACCCGGACACCTGAAATACCTGGAAGCTTCGGCCACCCAACTGGTTAATGAATATGGATGGAACTGGCTTTGGCGCGACGGGCGACCGGCAAAACTTACCAAAAATATGTACGACAGTTTGCTGGGTGAAGATGCCACACCCGAAGAGCGCCGCGAAATGCAGGCCTACTGGCTTTCATGCGAAACCGAATGGATTCGCGCCGAACGCACTATGGCCGGCGTGCTTTCATTTTGCCACCTGACTAACAATTACGGATATACCGGCGATTGGTACATCAATCACATTAAGGACCTTGAACCGGGAATTTCATTAAAATGGTTCAAACACGCCTTTGCTCCTGCAAACATATTTATCGATTTGGCCGACCAGCGGTATTTCCCCAACGGTTTTTACCAGCCGGGCGAAAGGTTGGTTTTCAATTTGGTGGGAATAAATGATCTGAATAAAAAAGCAGGTGGCAAAATTACTGTTAAGCTGATTGATGGAGATGGAACAATCATTTCAGAAAACAGTCAAAGAATTGAAATAAAATCTTTTGGTAGGGAAAACATTCCATATTCCATCTCATTGCCTGAAAAGGCAGGCGGTTATCTCATTCTCTCTGAATTTAATGAAGAAAATTCAACCGAAAGATTAAAAAGCAGAAGATACATACGAATTGGAAACGATAAAAACATGGCCTTCCCGGAAATAACTCCCTGAAAAAGGAGCTGGACTTACCGGATTTATTTAAAAAACTTTTCAACTACCGAAATGAGATCCCTTTTCATTAACGGTTTGGCCAGGTAATCGTCGCAGCCGGCAGCCAGGGCTTTTTCCCGGTCGCTTGCCAGTGCATAAGCTGTTTGTGCAACAACAACAACTTTTTTGTCGATCTTCTTGATTTTGATAGTGGAAGAATAACCATCCATCACTGGCATTTTTATGTCCATCAAAATAAGATCAATGTTTTGGTTATTTTGAAATATCTCTAATGCTTCTTTCCCGTTTTTGGCAAAGAACATTTTCCGGCATTTTTTTTCAAATAACTCCGACAGATAAATACGAGTTGCATCATCATCATCTGCCACAAGGATTGTCAAACTTTCAAGCAAATTATCTGAAGAATTTTTTGCCTGATTATTTTCAGAAACTGCAAACGCCGAATCTCTGCCATCATCAGAATTATCCATACGGAAATCCTCATTAGTAAATTTCTCAGAATACGCTGAAGAATTGAAAAAAACCAGGCGATAGGATTGACAATCAACCTCGTTCTCCATTCCGGAGACACCAAATATTTTTACAGAATCTGAATTATCTTTTAACTTTAATTCACATTGAACATTTGGTTTACCTGCTTTTAAATTTTTAACAAAAAAATGAAATGCATCCACATTTTCCACATCAATAAAATCTGAAAATATTTTTCCCTGCAAATCAGATTCTTCTGCTTTTAGGAATTTACAACCCAATTCATTTACTTCTGTAATCTTATAACGGGTATCAAGAATTACATAACCAACCGGAGCATTGGAGAATAAATCAGTGTACTTCAGATTCTCCTGAATTATTTCCGAAAGAGCCTTTTTAATTTCTTCGGGGCTGATAAGTTCTGAGAATAAAGACCTGTCGCTATATTTAGTGCCAGACTCATTATGAATGAAAGCATGCAAAATTGCATATTTTTCATTTAATGTACCACGATTATTCTTATTGTTTTGGTCGGTTTTTTCCATGGCAATTTGAGCATTGTTAAGATTGATTAAAATAATCTGTAATATCAGACTTCGTCATTTTATAAAATTATTTTTTTACACTATACGGATCAATCCCGACATCATATTGCAATAACTTGCCATTTGGCAATTTTATTTTCTGATCGTTGAGATATCTGCAAAGCTGTATTT
>JAHYIT010000184.1 GCA_019429205.1 Mariniphaga sp.
TATCTAATCTTACATCGGCCAGAAAACGCTTGTATCTTTTTATCAGCGTTCCGTGAACCAGCTTTTCCTGAAATTCCATGTTCGCTTTTCTCTTTAAACTTTAAACGTTGAACTTTAAACTCTGAACTCTGAACTCAGAGCTGCGTCCGTGCAAACGGAACCACATCTTGTCCGGAAAATTCTCCGTTCAGGAATTTGTAATAACCTGTTATCGCAATCATGGCGGCATTGTCCATGGTGTATTCAAATTTGGGAATAATTAAATTCCAGTGGTATTTTTTTGCATTTTCCCTGAGAGCATTTCGCAGTCCTGAATTTGCAGAAACGCCACCGGCAACTGTAATTTCTTTTATTCCGGTTTCTTTAGCGGCTTTTTTAAGCTTATTCAGTAAGATATCGATAATGGTATGTTGCAGTGAAGCACACAAATCGTTTAGGTTTTCTTCGATAAAATTTTCGTTTTCCTTCAGGTTATCGCGCAGAAAATAGAGAAAGCTGGTTTTTAGTCCGCTAAAGCTGTAGTTAAACCCGGCAATGCGTGGTTTTGAAAAGGTAAACCGGTGCGGGTCGCCTTGCTGTGCCAAACGGTCAACATGCGGGCCACCGGGGTAGGGAAGCCCCAATACTTTGGCACATTTATCAAATGCTTCGCCCGCGGCATCATCTATGGTTTGGCCAATCACTTCCATGCGCAGGTAATCGTGAACCAGGATAATCTGTGAATTTCCGCCCGAAACCAGCAGGCATAAAAACGGGAATTTTGGTGGATTGTATTCACCCTCTTTTTCTTTAATAAACAGCGCCAGAACGTGCCCCTGCAAGTGATTTACCTCTATGAGCGGAATGCCTGCTGCCACCGAAAAACCTTTGGCAAAGGAAGTTCCCACCAAAAGCGAACCGAGCAATCCGGGTCCGCGGGTAAAAGCCACTGCAGAAATTTCGTTTTTTGAAATGCCGGCACGGACAATAGCCCGGTCAACTACCGGAATGATGTTTTGCTGGTGCGCCCGAGATGCCAGTTCAGGCACCACACCGCCATATTCCTCGTGAACTTTTTGCCCCGCAACTACATTCGACAAAATAACACCGTCGCGAATAATGGCTGCTGAAGTATCGTCGCATGAAGATTCGATGCCCAGAATAGTAATGCTGGCATTTTTTTTGTCATTTATATGTTTTTTATTCATTTTTCGTTACTTATTATTAACAAACCTGAAACCGTAAACATTTTGTAAAAATTATTAAACGTTACCGGTTGATAAATCAACTAAATTATTACTGATTTTGTTCCGGGAAAAGGCTAAGTTCGTCACACTTTTTTAAATGGCAAAATTATCAAAAAAGGTTGGAAAATAACACTTTTAGTTTTAGCGTTCATCGTTGGGATGTTCGGAGGGGCATACTGGGCTTTGCAAAACAGCAGGGTGCAGACTTATCTGACGCAGCGTCTGGCGACTCATTTATCAGAAAAAACCGGGGCTAAAATTTCAGTCGGAAGAGTGGATATCGCTTTTTTCAGAAGAGTAATTCTTGAAGACATTTTGGTGGAAGACCAACATGCTGATACTTTGCTGTTTGTGCAGTCTGTTTCTGCACATATTGACACACTGAAGTTCAGGCAACAAAAGTTGGTTTTGAAACAACTCACATTTGAAGGGACAACTTTTAATGCCAGCAGAGATTCACTTCAGCGGTTTAATTTTAGTTTTATTCTCGATTCACTGGAAAGAAAGGAAAAAAAGCCGAACGAGTGGCTTTTTAGTTGCAATAGTTTTAATTTTCTAAATGCCTCGGTTTTTTTTCATGATTTACATAAGCCGGAACCTCAGGTTTTGAATATTAATGATTTTGAATTTACCATTTCAGACTTTTTCTTTCGGAAAGACTCTGCATACATGAAAATTAACCAGCTTGCATTAAACGATGGAAAAGAATTTCGGATTAATGATTTTAATACCATCTTTTCAATTGCCGGAAGGAAAATACACCTCGAAGATTTCAATCTGAAAACCGGTTTTTCTGAAGTTTTGCAAAGTAACTTGTTTGTTGAGTTGCCCGATTCAAGTGAAAAATTTTTAGAAGCAATTCAGTTCGATTTTCAGTTTTCACATTCCCAAATCAGTTTTTACGATGTCGCATTGCTGGTTCCTTCGCTCAGGGGAATGGACCAGATTGTTGATTGCTCGGGGCAAATTAGCGGTACAATTAATGATTTGAGGGGAAAAGATTTGGAACTGGCGACCGGCAAAAATACGTTTGCCCTGATGGATTTTTATGTTAATGAAATTACAAACCACGAAACCATGTACCTGTTTCTTGATTTGAAACGGTCGCGCACTTCATTCCGTGAACTCAGCCGGATTAAACTTCCCGGAAAAGGAAAAATTAAATTCCTGAGTTTTCCGGAGGAACTTTATGAAGCTGGGCTGGTTACCTACAGGGGAAATTTTACAGGATTTTTAACCGACTTTGTTGCTTACGGAACCATGACCAGCAAAATGGGTAGAATAACCACTGACCTTTCCGTAGTACCCGACGAGCGGCGCAGTGTAACTTACCGTGGAAAAGTAGCTACACAGGATTTTAAGTTAGGAGAATTGTTAGATAACCAAATGGTTGGTAACATTTCTTTTAACAGCCGGGTTGACGGAATTTATGAAATTCAAAACAAAACGGTTTCGGGGAAATTTGAGGGAACAGTTTCAAAGGTGGAGTTTAAAAATTATTCGTACGAAAATATTCGCCTTGACGGAATACTGGACAACAAAATGTTCGATGGCTTGGTAGTTATGAACGACTCAAACCTGCAATTCGACTTTTTAGGAAAAGTTAATTTTAATCCCAACGTTCCGGTTTTCGACTTCAGGCTCGACCTGCAGAAGGGATTATTGGGTAATTTAAATCTAAGTGATAATTTTCCAAAAGCAGAACTGGCATTTTTAATGAATGCCAATTTTTCAGGAAACAGAATCGATAACCTTGCCGGTCTCATAAAGGTTGAAAACGGAACGTATAAAAACCGGAACGGCGAGTTAAATCTCGGAGGAATGGAGTTACAGTCAATAGCAAGTGGATTGAATAATTATCTCACATTTTCATCCGGCTTTTTCGATTTGGAAATTAATGGCAGTTTTTATGCCCAGAGTATTCGTGACGCGTTTGAAAAAGGCATGTATAAATACCTGCCAACTGTGGGTTATAATCCATTGGAACAGGCAAAGGCAAATAAATTCGGGTACCAGTTAGATGTGAAAAACCTGAATGATTTAACAGCCGTATTTTTGCCTAAAATTAAAATTGAAACACCCTTTTTACTTTACGGCCAAATGGACTCCGAAAAATCGGTTTTTGAACTAAAGGGAAGTATTCCCGGGTTTCAAACCGAAGGGGTGATGATCCGCAATATTTTTATTGGCAACAGTCCCAGAGACGATGTGTATGTTTCCAGATTCAGGTTTGGCGAAATTCTTTTTAAAAATGGAATGAAACTGGATAACCTCACCCTGGATTCAGAAATTGCCGGCAATTCAATTCTAAATACGATTGAATGGGGAAAAGAAGACAGCAAAATGTACAGTGGAAAAATATTACTCCGTTCCGAATTAAAACAGGATCCGGTTACCTCACATTTTCAGATTGAAACGGAAGGTTTTCCTTCACAAATTTTTGTTGCTGATTCGCTTTGGGAAATCAATTCTTTTACAGCCAGTATCGACAGTTCAAGTATAAAAATTAACAACCTGAAAATTCTTGGCAGTGATCAGCAAATTATTTTAGATGGATTAATTGCCGAAAACGACTCAAGCAAGATGATGTTACTTTTAGATAACATTTCGTTAAGCAATTTCGGCCCTTATTTTGAAAAAGATTTGCCTTTGCAAGGAACATTAAATGCAACAGCTCATTTAATGGATTTTTACGGACAGCGACTGTTGTACTCTGATATTTTTATCGGCCAGTTTATTTTCAGAGACCAAAATGTTGGCGATATTTCTATTTTAAACCTGTGGGACAAGGAAGAGCAGGTTATTAAATCGGAGATGAAAATTGTACGCAATGAACGTCAAAATCTCTATGCCAGCGGAAATTACAATCCTGAAAACCGGGAATTATTGTATCACGCTGAATTCGATAATCTTTCGCTTGTGGTTATGGAAACTGTAATCCGAAATAATTTTTCCAATTTTCATGGCAATGGAACCGGGAAACTAAAAATACACGGAACACCTGACGAAATTTTGTTAACCGGAGCTGTGGAAGCTTATAATGCCGGACTTACCATTGATTTCACCCAGGTGAGCTATAATTTTACCGATTCGGTTTATTTTAAAGGCGATACGATTTTGTTCGACCGGATTTCCCTACAGGATTTGGCCGGTAACCGTGGAACTTTTGAAGGGACAATTGTCCATTCGAATTTTCAGGATATGAAATATAACCTGGCAGTTTATTCGCCGCGCCTTACTGCCATGAATACAACGGCGCGTGATAATTCGCAGTTTTTCGGCCAGGTAATTACCAACGGACGATTAAACGTTACAGGACGAGGAAGTCAGGTGAGACTTTCCGGAACGGGAACAACTTTGGCCGGTACCAATGTAAACATTTCCCTTGATGATGAAAGTGAACTGGAACGATACGATTTTATTCAGTTTGTTTCAACTGAGGACACCGTGAGGCAACAGTTTTTATTTCCGCAAAAAGACGATGGCGATTTTAGCCTCGACCTCACCATCAGGGCAACTCCGGAAGCCCGTGCCCAGTTGATTTACAATGCACAAATTGGCGATATCATTCGCGCTCAGGGAGAAGGTATTTTGCGTTTCGGTATGAATAATGACGGCGATATTACCCTTTCCGGAAATTATACTGTTGAACGTGGAGATTATCTTTTTACACTCCAAAATGTTATTAACAAACGATTTACCATTGAGCAGGGCGGAACAATCACCTGGTCGGGCGACCCGTACAATGCCATTCTTAATATAAATGCGGTTTACAAACTTAAGGCTTCGCTTTACGACCTTCTTGTTGATTCTTATGCCAATATTTACCAAAGCCAGCGCATTCCGGTGGAATGTAAAATATTACTTACCGAAGAATTATCCAACCCGAATATTGATTTTGAAATTGCCTTTCCAACTGTTGAAGACCGGCTGGTTGAAGAAGTAAAACAATATTTTAACACGCCCGAGGAAATGAATAAACAAATTCTGTCGCTGGTAGTGTTGGGAAAATTTTATACTCCTGAATACCTCAGAGGGACATACGAAGCTCAAAATCCGAACCTGATTGGCACTACAGCCAGTGAGCTGTTTTCGAACCAGTTAAGTAACTGGTTGTCGCAAATTAGCAACAATGTGGATATCGGATTAAATTACAGGCCGGGAAATCAGATTACCAATGATGAAATTGAACTGGCACTCAGCACACAAATGTTTAACGACCGGGTTACAATAAACGGAAACATTGGGAATAACAACAATCCCAACTCCGGCAATAACAGCCAACTCGTGGGCGATTTCGATGTGAACGTGAAACTTATTCCCAACGGGAAAATTCGTTTTAAAGCCTACAACCGTTCCAATAATAATTTAATTTATGAAACCTCTCCATACACGCAGGGAGTTGGTTTTACTTTTACAGAAGAATACAATACTTTTAATGATTTATTGGATAAAATGAAAGGAATTTTTATCCGTAAAGAGGAAGAATAATGGTTATTCTTTTATCTTCGTTGGCTTCAAAATTTGGCGGGAATGAAATTCAATGGAAAAAATATCTGGATAACAGGCGCTTCATCAGGAATTGGTGAAGCTGTGGCCATTGAAATTTCAAAACATAAAACATTTTTAATTCTCTCGGGAAGAAATGAAGAAGCTTTGAAGGAAGTGGCTGAAAGGTGTCAAAATAACGGTAGTACTGTTCAGGTTATTTCTTTTGATTTGTCCAGCGAAGAATCGGTGCTTGAAGCCGCTGATAAAGTGCTTTCTCAAAAAATAAAAATCGACGGATTGTATCAGTTTGGCGGAATCAGTCAGCGTTCGTTTGTAAGTGAAACGCCGCTGGCAGTTGACCGGAAAATTTTTGAGGTAAATTTTTTCGGAACGGTGGCGCTTACCAAAGCCATTTTGCCGTGGATGATTGAAAACGGAGGCGGACAAATTGCTGTTACATCCAGCATTGTGGGAAAATTTGGTTTTCCTTACCGTTCTGCATACTCGGCATCAAAACATGCACTACATGGGTATTTCGAAAGCTTGCGCGCAGAAAATGTGCAGAACAATATTCGGGTTTCGGTTATTATTCCGGGGCGAATTAAAACCAATGTATCATTGAATTCGTTGAATAAAAATGGAAATCCACACGGCCAAATGGACGAAGGACTGGACAAAGGAAAAAGTGCGGAATGGTCTTCACGTAAAATTTGCCGAAGCCTTCAAAACGAGCGAAAAGAAATTTTGGTGGGCGGAGCCGAATTAATAATGGTATATATACGGCGCTTTTTTCCACGTTTGTATTATTTTATGGCATCAAGGGTTAAACCATTGTGAAAAAAGATTATTAAAAACATGACTGGAAAAATAAACGGAATACAACAATTGGGCGTAGGTGTGGAAGACCTTCAGAAAGCCTGGAAATGGTACCGGGAGCATTTTGCCATGGACATTCGCATGTTTGAAGATGAAGCGGTTGCCAAGCTGATGTTGCCTCATACCGGAGGAAAACCTCGCCCGAGACATGCTGTGCTTGCCCTGAATATGCAAGGCGGTGGCGGGTTTGAAATTTGGCAACACAAAGGAAAAAAACCGGAACTGCCGGGTTTTGAAATTCAGTTGGGCGATTTTGGTATTAACATGGGCAAATTGAAAACCGATAACATTCAAAAGGCATTTCAGAAATTTTCTGATTCAGGATTGAATATTTTAGGAGGAATTTCCAAAGATCCAGTTGGAAATGAGCATTTTTACCTGAAAGACCCTTACGAAAACCTTTGGGAGGTGAAACATGAACGGGAAGTTTTTCGGCGCGAAAAGTCAGTGAATGGAGGAATTCTCGGGGCTGTAATTGGCGTGAAAAATATGGACGAAAGCCTGAAGGTTTACAGTGATATTTTACAATACGATAAAATAGTTTACGATAAAACCGGCACATTCTCCGATTTTGCTGAAATTCCGGGAGGAAAAGGGAAATTCAGGCGTGTATTGCTGAAACATTCCGATGTGAAAAGCGGCGCATTCAGTCCGTTTTTTGGTTCATCTTATATTGAACTGGTGCAGGCATTAAG
>JAHYIT010000023.1 GCA_019429205.1 Mariniphaga sp.
AAAAGTTTTGGAAAACACAGTTTCAATTTTCTTGCCGGCCACGAGTTTTATAAACTGGTTATTAATGAGCTGGAATCTGAAAAAACCGGCTTCCCCTATTCAGGAATTAAAGAACTGGCGCCGGGGTCAACAACTTCGCTGCTTACTTCTTTCGAAGACAATTACGCTATTGAATCCGTTTTAAGCAACCTTACATACAACTTTGCCGACCGGTACTACTTGTCAGCAAGTTTCCGTACCGACGGTTCATCCCGTTTTCACAAAGATTTCCGGTGGGGTAAGTTCTGGTCATTGGGATCATCGTGGAGAATCAGTGAAGAACAGTTTTTGGCAGGAGTTGATTTTATTGACAACCTGAAACTGAAGGCCAGTTACGGAAAACAGGGAAACGACCGGATTGGAACATATTACGGCTGGCAGTCGCTATACAATTTAGACTGGGCAAATGCCAACTTAAACGGCGCTCTGCTCTCGTCGCTCCAAAACACTTCCATAAAATGGGAAGAAAACAACAGCCTGAATGTTGGTATCGATGCAGTTCTCTGGAGTGGACTGGAGTTTTCGCTCGAATATTATCAGCGGAGAACAGTAGATATGCTCATGGAAAAACCCATGGCCACTTCGCTTGGTTTCGACAGCTACTGGGCCAATGTAGGCGAAATGCTTAATTCCGGGTTTGAAATGAATACCAATCTCAATATTATAAGAGCGAATAACTTTGTGTGGAATGCCAACCTGAACCTCACTACGTTGAAAAATGAAATTGTTGAACTTGACGGTGAAGCCGACCAGATTGTTACCGGAAACAGGATTCAGCGCAAAGGAGAAGAGATTAACTCATACTTCCTTGCCCGTTCGGCTGGTGTGGATATTGCAACAGGCGCCCAGCTATACTGGGCGTTCGACCGCGATGAGGAGGGAAATCCCGGAGAGGCTTATATTTCTGATGACTACCAGAAAGCAACCCAAAGCAAGGTAATTGCAGGAAGTCGTATTCCCGATTTTTACGGGGCTTTCGGAAGTAATTTTGTGGTTTACAAAAATTTCGACCTCTCTTTTATGACCACTTTCTCGGTAGGCGGTGAGGTGATGGACATGGTCTATCTCAGCCTGTCAAATCCGATTTATATTGGTACAAATTACGCTGCCAGGGTCGAAAGAGCCTGGCGGAAACCGGGTGATGTTACCGATATTCCGAGAATTCAAAACGGTACAGGTTTTTCACGTCCGTTTACCGACAGCCAGTTGATTGATGCCTCTTATTTTGCCATAAAAAACCTGACAATTGGTTATACTTTACCAGCCAATATGCTCAAAACTATTGGTATTGAGAAATTACGGGCTTTTGTGTCGTTTGACAACCTCGCCCTGTTTTCGCATTTGGATGGTATGAACCCACAGCACGATTTTACCGGGATTACCGAATTTACCTATACACCGGTGGGTACAAGCCTTTTGGGAATCGAATTAAAATTTTAAAATCAATGTATCATGAAAATATATAAAATTCTTTTCGTATTAATTATTTCTGCAGTGTTTGTTTCCTGTTTGGATGAGTTGGATACAAATCCCACAGACAGTACCTCCGGTGATGTTTTATTCTCGGATGTGAATAAAGCCAATGTTGCCCTGAATGGAATTTACAGGGCCATGTATGTGGCAGAGGAATGGTCTGTAGGGTGGCCCGATGAAGAATTTGCCGTTACTGCCTTTGTTTTAACTTACGACCTGATGGGAGAGGACATGGTTCAGCACGAAGGCGGTCAGGGGTGGTTTTGGTTTGATTACCGGTACAACGTTAAGTCGGACTACACCCATAAAAGTGGCCGTCCATACTCGGTCTGGTATTTTTACTATACCATTATTTCCAATGTAAATGCCATAATTGCCGCTGAAGAAGGCATGGAGGGAGCTCCTTCTGATATAAGCAGTTTAATGGGACAGGCTTATGCATTAAGGGCTTATGCCTACTTTAGCCTCATTCGTTTTTACCAGCAAACCTATATTGGTAATGAGAATGCTCCGGGAGTTCCTATTTACACCGAGCCTACTACGAATACTTCTGAAGGAAAACCACGCGGAACAGTGGCCGAAGTATATGCACAAATCGATGCCGATATCGATGAAGCACTTCGGTTATTGGATCCCGGTGTGGCGGCACCACGAAGTCATCCTTCGCATATTGATTTTTATGTGGCAAACGGGCTAAAAGCCAATATTGCCCTGGAGAAAAACGAGTGGGCAACAGCGGAAGCGGCTGCAAAAACGGCCATGAGCGGCGGAACATCCATGCTAACCAGGGAACAATTGAACAAAGGTTTTGCCTTTAATGATGCAACTGCATAATCGGTACTTTGGGGTCTGCGAATTGTGGCCGACCAATCAACCACCTATTCATCATTTTTTTCACACATGGATGCCAGCACTGAATTTTATGCGCAAACTTCACGAAAGTGCATAAGCACCTGGCTTTATAACCAAATGCCCGATACCGATGTACGTAAAAACAACTGGTGGTATGGCCCGCTGGAAAATGAATCTGAACTGGGAACTGAAGTCAGTTACAACCAGTTTAAGTTCCGGTTTTCCGATCCGAACAATGCTCTGGGCGATTACATTTTGATGCGCCACGAGGGAATGATGCTCATTGCAGCAGAAACCATGTGTATGCAGGGCAAATATGGCGAGGCAAGAGCCATGCTTCAAGATTTGATGGCTGAACGCAATCCGGCTTACAACATTTCATCACGCACCAATGCAAACTCCTTAACAACCAATGATGCCAACGGGCCAACAACTCCTGCCGGCGGACCTGTAACTTTGCTCGACGAAATTATTTTACAACGCAGAATTGAACTGTGGGGCGAAGTGGGTCGTATTCTCGATATCAAACGGTTGAAAACCGGCTTTACGCGCGATTTTGAAGGCAGTAACCATCCCGACAAACTGGTTACCCGAAATACCCTCGACCCGGAATATCCCGATTTTGTGATGGCTATTCCGCAATCGGAATTCGACGGAAATAAAAACATGGACGAAACGGCCGACCAAAATCCGTTCGCCAGCAATTAATCTTAAAAACAATCATTATGAAACATACATATTTAATACTGATTCTTCTTGCAATGGCCCTTATTTCCTGCGACCAGGAAAACATGGGAACAGTTTATGAACCGGATGCGCCTTATGTGGCGTTCAGTGCACCGGTGGTTTCAGGGAATATATTATCTGCAGAAAACGAATATTCAGTGAAAGTTCAGGTCGTTCGTTCAGACTTGTCTTCCGCAGCAACCGCAAATGTTGAGTTGGAAATGAATGATGACATTGAAGGTGTTTTTGAACTGGAAAGCAGCAGCATAACATTTGATGAAGGGAAAGGAATTGCTTACGCGAATATTGTACCTGTGGTTAATCCCTCGTTAATTGATGTTACCAAAACCTATGAGTTTAGCTTAACGCTTGTGGGAGATAATGTTTCCGAATTATACAATGAAACGACCTACAGAGCATCTTTTTCATTAACATTCAAGCCATTTGGTACCGGAGTTTTTAGTTCGGAATTTTTTGAAAACGATTGGACTGTGGAAGTTGAAAAGGCCGAAGAAGCGGATGTTTTCAAAATTCTTAATTGTTATGCAGAAGGGTATCACATTACATTTTCAGTAGATAGCGAAAACAATATCAGGTATTCAACCCAGGAAACCGGCTACGAAGATGAAGATTACGGTATGGTATCTTTGGCGATGCCCGATTCGGAAGGGTCTTATTACTATTCAGAACCTTACCGCGAAGATAATTCGTACTTTCTAATAGGACGTATGATTGTTGACGCCGGCAGTTTCGGACACTGGTATGAAGTACTGACCATGAATTAGCACTACCAAAAGTCCCGGATAAATTGTCAGAGGCTGCCCTTTTGAGGCAGCCTCTGATATTACCGGCCGGATAAGCGTCACCCGGGATTTCATGAATGCCCCGGTATCTGTGCACGGAGGTGCTCCTGTAGGCTTAACGTCTCACCGGCCATCTGCTTGATTAACGCTGGGCTTTTATATTTTTTCATCATGTCACGTTTTTTGTAGCTTCTTTAAGTCGCTGTAAATTAATTCAGTTCTTTATGTGATATCTGACTTTTGTCAAAATACTTCACAAACCGATTCCGATAACTTGAGTAGCCAATAATATTTAATAAGCAATCTCTAAGAATGTTATCCAGAATTAAATAGTTGTTTAACTTTTCTTCGTAGGTTTTCCCTATAAATCCCTCATGAACAGTTTTATTTCTTAATTCAACAATATTTGAAACGGTCTCATTGATTGGAATTTGTGCAAAGTCCAAAAAATCGAGTAAGACACGTGTCGTTTCATATTTGCCATTATTTAATCCGCCCAATCTTGACTTTAAGTTATAATATGCTTGATTGGGCTTTATATGATTTTTGTTTTTTTCAATTACTTTTAATAATTCAGGTTTAAGTAATTTGTCAAAAACATTTGAATCTAAAACTGGATTTTCCTGTTTATTATTTGCTCTAAAATGTAGGTTTGCGATTTTTTCAAATGCAGTAATTAAAATGAAGAACCTATCTTCTAATGAATTTGCGTGAAGTGAATTATTAAGTGAAACGACAAGAGAGTTAAGTTCTAATTTTCTGTTATGTTCCAAATAGTTTTTAAAACATAATAAAAAAACATCTCTAAATATTTTGTGAGAATAAGAATGGTGTTTATTAATGGGGATAAAATCTGAATTTGAAGTATTTATAACTTTTGGTTTAGAGTATATAAACTCAATTTGAGAACTGCTTGCATTTAATCTGTATGAGTTTCCTGTCAATTCTCTTTTTATTGAGATTTTACCTCCATTAATAAAAGATAGAATATGAATTATTTCTTCTTTTATTATTTTGTAGTATTCGAATGACAAATAACTGTAGCCTTTTTGTTTTGTAAAATCAATAATAAAATTGTCATTATCTGATTTCTTGTAAAAAATCATGTGGATCTGATTTCCAGGATTTTCTGAATGTAAATCTAATCCTATGGAACAGGAAGTATGGTCAAAATCAATTTTTTCATTTTCTTCACTTGCAACATATTTTATGGTTTCAGAATAATTGGCAAACTTCATTTTTAATCCTTCCACTTCCAAAAACCATAGGCGTTGTCCATAAATCTTGTCTTCGTGACTTTCTTGGTGTTCAATTCTGTTGTTTGTTAGTTTTATATAACCTTCACATTCAAGTTCAAGCCTTTTGTTCTGATAATCATAGTTTTTTAAGACTAATCCGGTTATTTCAATTTCGTAGCCTTTTTTTGTTTTACCAGTTATTAAAAAATAGTAATTGATTAATTCATCGGAAAAAAAATCTTTTTCAGTTAGAAATGTCTCAATGTAAAAAATGCCATCCTTTTCGAATACTAAGGCGAAAGGAATATCACAAGATTTCTTATTTACATCTAATTTGCCAGACAATATGGTATAAGCTAAATCCATTCTCAATTTTAATGAAAATCTTTATTCTGTTTCAAGAAGTATATTTAGTCAATTTGGGTATATATTTTCATTAATGTACTTCTCTTTTTTAACCTAGTTGCTAACGGGCAAGTGCAAGTTTCTGGGGCGGATACGCCTGATTTATTTTCAACATACTACAAAACATTTAGCGCTATGAAATACATGAATTTACCGTCATAGCCGGGATGAAATTTGCACAGTGTTAAGGCCTGTGTTTAAATTAATTTCCACTTTATTGGCTCGGATGTCGAGTTAAATTTTACCAATTTTTCCCAATTTATTGCACCGTTTTTATCACAAAAAGCATTTCCAAATTCTCTCGTAAACTTATTAATCATTTGAGAATAAGAAACCAAAAAATCATCATTCTTTTCTTTTGCCTTATAACCTAATATTATTGTCATCAAATTCAAGGTCAATACCAGAAATGCCTGATTTCCTTCCTTTATATACTTTTTGATTTATAAAGATTGCTAATCCTTCAAGCCAATCACCAAATAATGTTTCTTCCTTAGAAGAAATATGTGCATCTACAAGTGCTTTAATTATTTGTTCAGCAGTCAATACGTATTTTGCTTTAAACAAATAAGGATTCTTTCTTTTTAAAACTTCAGACAATTTTAATGTATCAAGGCTCGAAATTCTTTTTTGATGAAATGTCCCAATATTTTCTTCAACGTATTTCTTAGAAGTTCTATATCTGAACATCAATTATTTTGAAATATTTTCCAGAATAGCATTGGCAATAGCTTCATACCAATTTATATTCTCTGCAACATCATCCTCAATTGCATTTATTTCTTCTAAACTTAATCTTCTACCTATCTCTTGTTCCGCTACTGTTTGGACATCATTTTCATTTAATGAGTAAATTATTTTGTCTTTCATATCATGAATTATTTATAAAAAATATTTTCTCTATGCCATTGAATTGAAGCTTCATGTGGATTCAATGATTTTATTTCTGGAAGTAATAAAGGTTGATTAGAAGTGATTACATTTTTAAGGAAATCAATATTGCCAAATTTTCCATAATCATTAGGAAGTCTATCATATTTTGTGGATAATAAAATCTTAAAATCATCTGTCAAAGAGAACCAACCAACATCAAAAGCCCAATGATGCAAACGACATAAAGCAATACCATTCCAGATATCATCTTTACCTTTTTTACTATGAGGAACAATATGCGCAGCCTCGACCTCCCAATATAAATTGTCTGGAGAATTGATTTTTAAACCACAAACACTACATCTGTAATCATAAGATTCAATTACAGCTTGACGAAATCCTCTTGACCTAATACTTAATGCCTTTGTTACGGTTTTCTTTCTTCTTAGATTTTCAAAAGGGTCATACTTTTCAGGTTTAGGGGAAGATTTTATTTTATTAACCAACTTTTGAACTTCGAAGGATTTTATCGGCAATAAATCTTTTTGAGTTGTGGAAATTTCTAAAAGATTTAATGCCGCATCGTAGCCTTTTTCTGTTAACATCCATTCTCTTTTGTTGGTCAACTGAATTGTTGTAGTTGGTCTAGTAACAAATTTATCCTTTGACAATGAATCTGCTGCTCTATACAATAATCTGTGCCAAAGTGGAGTTTTTACAACCCTGTCTTCTTTTCTGTAAATTCTTTCTAAAACTACGCTTCTTTGTTCTTCATTCAATGAGAATAAATCTGCTATCTCCTCAACTATTTCTTCTCCTGTAGCAAATTCTTTAATAGTTCCATTATGCTTAATTAAGGTTTTTAGTAATGCTTCTTCCACCTCCTTCCTGGCGGGCATTCGCATTTTTTTTAGCATCTCTCCTTCGTAGCTCATAGACTTCCAATTAAGCAGCGTGTAAAACAGATGTTCTGGTTGGTTTTAATACTCGTAAAAGTTCCTGGCCTATTGGAAGAAACCAGTCAACATATTCATTTGGATGTATTCCTCCGTAAGTATTTTTTCTTTGGTCTGCGTAAGGAGGTGATGTGAATATCAAGTCAATACTGTTGTCTGGAAGCTTTTTTAATTCTTCCCTACAATCTCTGTGATATAGTTCTGTATAAACTTTCATAAAATCAAAGATACTACTAAAATCAATTTTGCTCAAATCAAGTTGTGAGTCTTTTTTAACATTGGCCTTAAGTTGAGCCTAAACCGAATGGAAAAGTATGAACAGAATTGAAAGAATGAGAAATTGGCGCATCGTTAAAAATTTAAAAATTATGCGAATGTAACCATTTTGTTTCCTTTTTTATTTGAATTAAAATTGAACTAAAGTTCTTTCAGTAATGATGTGAATTGTTATTATTTTTGTTTCCATGAATTACGAATGTTTGATTTGCCAGGTAAAATCGTTGCAGCAGCGGCTCGAAAAATATGAGATTCCGGAAGAAAAACGAGACCACGTTGCAGGCGAATTACTGAAAGAAATTGCCTCAATTGATTTGGAAAATAGCTTTTCGTCGGAAATCACCCGCAATTTGCTGGTACAGGTGAAGAATTATTCAACCGTGAATGATCCCTACCGCAAGTAAAAAGAGGAAGGCAATCGTCTGATGCTCGAACGCTACGATGGATTCCGCGTAATGGTAAGCAATTCAAAAAATCCGATCGATGCAGCATTGCGCCTGGCCATCGCCGGAAACATCATCGATTTTGGCCCCCACAAATCATTTTGATGTGGATGGAACCATTGAAAAAGTACTAAATTCAGCTTTTGCTATAGACCATTCCAAAATGCTTGAACATGTGGCAAACATCATTTCCAATAGCGACGATGCCCTCTCTACATTGCTGCATCGTGTGAGCCCGGAGTTTCAGAAAATTTACCAACAGGCCGGTCTCATCATATCAAAAGGCATGGGCAACTAAGAAGGACTGATGTTTGAATCTGACCCACGGCTTTTCTTTTTGCTCATGATTAAATGCCCGGTAATTGGCCGGAAAATTGGCGCAGAAAAAGGGGAGTTTGTAGCGAAAAGAAGCCTGATTCCTCCTAACCTTTAGGCACCAGCGTAACTAACGGAATAATCATTTCTTCCAGCGAAATTCCGCCATGCTGGAACGTATCTTTGTAGTAATTCGCGTAGTAATTGTAATTGTTCGGGTAGGCAAAAAAGTCGCTGTTGTGGGCAAAAATGTAGCTGGTACTTACATTACGCGAGGGAAGGTAAGCCAGTCTTGGGTCACGCACTTCAAACACTTGTTTTGATTTGTAATTCAGGTTTTTACCCAGTTTATACCTCAGATTCGTGTTGGTTTCCCGATCGCCAATTACTTTTACTGCATTATCGACCCTGATGGTACCGTGGTCGGTGGTAATTACAAGTTTAATTTTGTTGCCGGCCAGACTGCGGATGAGTTCGCGCAACGAAGAATGATTAAACCAGCTTAGCGTTAGCGAGCGGTAAGCCTTTTCGTCCCTGGCCAGTTCGCGAATCATTTCCATTTCGGTGCGGGCATGCGAAATCATATCCACAAAATTGAATACCATTACCGAAAGGTCGCTGTCCAGAATGTTTTTCAGGCTTTCCGAGGTTTGGCGGTCACGTCTGATTCCTGAGCCTTTTTCATAATAGAGTTTTTCTTTGCGCCGGTGCCGTTCCATCTGTTTGCGCAGCAATTCTTCCTCGTGGCGGTTTTTATGGCCTTCATTGTCATCGTCTTCCCACAAATGCGGATACACTTTTTCAATTTCAGACGGAAGCAGGCCGGCAAACATGGCATTACGTGCATACATGGTGGCAGTTGGCAAAATACTCAAATAAAGGTCGTCGGATTCGACTCTGAAATATTCCTCGAAAACCGGACTGATGGTGCGCCACTGATCGAAACGCAAATTGTCGATAATCAGTACAAAAACTTTTTGGCCGGCATCGAGCATCGGAAATATTTTATGCTGAAAAATATCTTGTGAAAGTAGTGGCCGTTCGCCAAAATCTTTGTTCAGCCATTCCAGGTAATTTTCTTTTATAAACTTAAAGAATGCTTTGTTGGCATCGTCCTTTTGCATGGCCAGCACCTGGTCCATGGCATCGTCTTCCGATGTGGCCAGTTCAATTTCCCAGTGAACCAGTTTTTTATACACATCAACCCATTCATTGTAGTTCAGACGATCGTTGATGCGCATACCCAATTGCGAAAATTGTGTTTGGTAAGCCGAAGTGGTTTGTTGGGTTACCAGCCGTTTCTGGTCTATGTTTTTTTTCAGGGACAGCAGAATTTGTTTCGGGTTCACTGGTTTGATGAGGTAATCGGCAATTTTAGATCCAATGGCTTCATCCATTATATTTTCTTCCTCGCTTTTGGTAATCATTACCACAGGCACATTGGGAGAGGCTGCTTTTATTTCTGTCAGGGTTTCCAGACCGCTCATACCCGGCATGTTTTCATCCAGAAAAATGATATCGAAAAAATTTTCTTTCACCTTTTCAATGGCGTCCAATCCGTTGTTGGCCGTTTCAACTTCGTAATCTTTACTTTCCAGAAAAATTATGTGTGCTTTCAGTACATCTATTTCATCATCAACCCAAAGTATTCGTGGTTTCCTCATAATCTGTTTCTTAATTGTTTTCAATGGTTGTAAAGGTACAAACAAAAAAAGTGCCGGGGTAGTGCTTAACAAACTTTAACCCCTTTAATCCAGGTAGATGAGTTTGTAAAAGTCCATGTATTCGTTAATGTTTTTTTCCTGAAGGAATATACCGAAGTTTTCGGTTGAAATCAGGAAGTTGCGGTAGTTGGCAGCACCCAGCGGGGCATACAAATCGCGATTTTGCACTACGGTTCGTGAGTAGCGGGTTGCTGCTTCCCTGTTGGGTAATCCTGTAATTACAATAGCAATACGATATTCATCAATTGCAGCTTCTTCTATTTGCATATTTTCACCCTCAAACTCGCTGTTAAACTGTTCAATTCCGCTAATAAATCTTGTTTTATCCACTCCCTGCGAAGGAATAACAAATACGAAGTGGTGCGGTTTTTCTATTTCAATGCTGTATGGACCTGCATACGTTTCAGGTGTTTTTTCAGGTTCATCAGTATCGCTCTGATCTACTCCTGTTTGAACTGGTTGCTGTGTTTGTGTCGTTTGTTGCATTTGCTGTACCGGACTGCGCTGAATGTAATTATTCCGGAAGAAATCGATGTACTCTTCTACGTTGTTTTCTTCCATAAGATTTTCCAGGTTTTCGTCTGAAATCAGGAAGTTGCGATAAGTAGTTTGCCCAAGCGGTTCAAACAGGCTTCGGGTAATAACCACTTTTCTGAAGTATGACATGGCTTCATTGAGCGAAGGAATACCCTGCACTATCATAAGCTGATAATCACCTGATGGTTTTAGCTGGGTTGCCAGGTTCCAGCTTCTGAACTCGTTGCGGTTAAACTGTGCAAAACCATTCAATGCCTGGCGTAACGACATCCGTGTGTCTTTTACTGCAAGTACAAAGTTTTGTGTTGTGTCAATATTTCGGGTAAACATTGAACCAGCGCCAGTTTCCACCACTCTGAATTCGCCACGTTCACGCAACATTTGTTCCTCTTCGCGGGCACGTGCCATCAATTCTTCAGGCGAAATTTCAAGCTCATCGTCGCTAAAGTCGGGCCCAATGTAGCGGCTGTAATTTTTTACAAAAAACTTCAGGTAATCTGCAATAGATTGTTCTGAAAGGATTTGCCTGTAATTGGTTGATGAAACTGCAAAATTCACATAGTCCATTTCTGTTAGGGTTTGGAAAACCTGAGCTTTCCTTATAATGGATCTGTGGTAAATTACCCCGTCTTCCTTATTGCTGAGCGATCGAACCACAACAAGATTGATTTTTTCATTCAGATTTTCGGTTTCAATATCGAAATCTATTTTGGTGTAATGGTCGATGTTATAGTTGGCAATGTCAAATTTCAGGCGGTTTAAATCTAAATTTTCACTTCGCGGGTAAGCAATTACGAAATAATGGAGCAAATCTTCGTCGTAAGTAAATCTTCCGCCAAACTCGTCATTTTCCATGCGTTGGGCCAGCAGAATTTCCTCGTTTTGAATTTCTTCGTTGATGTATCCAAGGTCCACCAGCTTTTGGTAGTCGGCCAGTGTACTGTCCTGAATCAGTGTAAGGATTTCGGTGGCCAGCGGAGTGGGTTCAGCCTTTGGCCAGGTTTCGATGTAATTTTTCAGCAGGCTTTCAAAGTTGTGAATATCGGTTTGCGTTCCCTGAGCCACTGTTTGCATAAAATCAATTTTCGGAACAATTACACTGTCGGGTTGCAATTGTTTCATTGAATTGGCCAGTGTAATTACATTGCGGTAATTGCCCGAACGGTAATTTCTGAATGTTTCTTCGTACATCCGGTTCAGGCTGTCGGTGCGGGCTTCCAGTTCCACAAAAAAGTTGGGATTAACAAGGTACTGGGCATATTTGCTGTTGGGAAACTTCGAAATGATAAGGTTTCGGTAATAATCTGACTTTTGTTTGTCACCTAACAATTCGTATAAATCGTATAAATCGAAATAAGCCGAAAGTTGGTACATGTTGTTGGGATAACGTTTTAGAAGTTCTTCAAAAGCTTCCGCTGAGCGCTGGTAATTTGAAAATTCTGATTTGTAAATTTTCCCTGCATTGTAAAGAGCATCCCTTATTTTGTCGTGCGAGATGGCCATTAACGAATCTGTAAGCGGAAGATCCTGTGTATAGTATTCCTTCTGTAACGGGTCTTCCACACGAACCACAATTTGCGATGAGTCGATGGCTTCTGCCATTTCATCCATTTCGTCCATTGAAACGGTGCTTTTGTTCGAGCGTCTCCAGTTATCTTCCAGTTTTCGCTGCCCCCAGCGTTGCTGGAAAGTTACTTGCCCATAAGCTACAGTTTGCGGATTATAGAAATACCAGCCCGCTCCCTGCTGTCCGCTTCCCATTCCCATACGGTAGCGGTTTGAACGATAATATCCCTGATCGCGCTGACCCTGCATAGCCAGACTTTCCATATTGCGCTGGTACTCCTGCTCTTCGCGCATCATCCGGGCAATGAGCGCTTCCCTTTCCGTTTCGGACATGAGGGCGATACGTTGTAAACTGTCTTCCCGTTCAACAGTAATAATGTTATCTACCAGATTCGACAAACTCCGGTATTGATTGGAAAGCCTCGTGTAATTGGGATACGTTTCGTCAATAATTATCATGGCACTGTCGTAATAAGCCTGCGCGTCACGATAGTTTTGATTTTCAAAATAAAGTTCGGCCAGTGTGATTGCCGACTGAGCCCGCTGGAACTGATTATTGTAACTGCTGGCTACAGAACTCCGGTAATTTTCAATAGCTACATCGCGGTTTCCTTCCCTGAAGAAAATATTACCCATCGCGTAATAAATCTGATCCCTAAATTCCACATTCTTTTTATCACGCAGCATTTTGCGTAATTCTTTTTTGGTTTTTTCCGAATCGCCTTCGCCCGAAAATACACCGGCTGCATTTATTTTTGCGTTGAAAGCCATCCGGTAATCTGGGTTCATGCGGGTTACCTTTTGGTAAGCCTGTGCAGCCTTCATAGGTTGATTGAGTTCTTCGTATAGTTGCGCTTCAATGTATTGTAACCTGGCTTTTTGTTTTTTCCAGAATGTTTTGCTCAGGGCAATATCAATAAATTTTATGGCCTCGGCATATTCCTGTTGTTTTACGTAATAGTCGGCCGTTGCCACAGCCAGCTCCTGCTCCAGTTTTCGCGGGAAATTGTTGTCATTTTGAACAGACTGAATGACTTCTGAAGCTTCGGTAAATCGTTCCAATTCTGAATAACTTTTGATAAGCCAGATTTGGGCTTCGTGCCTGGCATCGCCATCGGGGTATTTCCTGAGAATGTAAGAAAGATTATCGATGGCAGCCATAAAGTTATGCTGGTAAAAATAGGCTTTTCCCATTAACAGGTAGCTGTCGTCAACCCATGGATTAAATTCTTCCTGGCTGGCAAATTCCTGATAACGGCGGGTACGGTTTCGTCTTCGTTTGGGTTTTTCTGTAATGGAATGCAGTTCAATAAGTTTTGAAGCTTTTATTACGGCATTGTCCATGTCTGATTTTGCCAGGTTAGCTGCCGAAGGATCGCTTTCCTTGTAAATGGGAAGTATCCGGGTAAAATCGTCTTCAATGCTGGTTTCTATCCGTTCTACGCCGGCTTTGAAACTTTCGTTTCCGTTAAAATATACATTGTATTGCGACGTAACATTATGGTACGCACGGGAAGCAAACGTGTTCTTTTCAGTTGAACACCTTTGGTAAAGCGGCATCAGTAGCAGCAAACCTATGGTATGTAGTAAAATTCGCTTCAAATACAGTTTATAAGTGGCTTTAGGAATAAACTTAGATTTTGCCAGAATATTGTCAATTCCATCCCAATTTTATTCCATTGCGCAAAGGCACAAAAATAATAATTTTTACAGGCCCGGTGCGGGAAAAGAAGGTTATGTTCTGTTAAAGGTTTCGAAGGCTATTTTCTGGTAATTTTTACCTTTTTTGTAGGCGCCCGTTCAATATTTCGGATATGTACCTGGTGAGCCACGCTTTTAGCCACTTCGGCAAATGCCATTCCGGTAATGGAATCTGTACTTGTGGCAATTGGAACTCCTGAATCACCCCCTTCGCGAATACCTTGCACAATGGGAATTTGCCCAAGCAGTTTCAGCCCCAGCTTTTCGGCAAGCCGCCTGCCGCCATCCTGCCCAAAAATGTAGTACCTGTTATTGGGAAGTTCGGCAGGAGTGAACCAGGCCATATTTTCCACCAGTCCCAGAACCGGCACATCAACGGATTTACTTTGGAACATGCTTGTGCCCCGTATTACATCGGCCAGGGCAACATCCTGCGGGGTGGTAACAATTACCGCACCGGTTACAGGCAGTGTTTGAACCAGGGTAAGATGAATATCGCTTGTGCCGGGAGGCAGATCGATGAGCATATAATCGAGTTCGCCCCAGTTAGCGTCCATGATAAGTTGCTTTAACGCATTGGATGCCATTGGGCCACGCCAGATAATAGCATTATCGGTTTCCACAAAAAAACCGATGGACAGAAATTTCACGCCGTATTTTTGCACCGGGTTAATCATGTCGCGGCCATTAATTTTTTCTCCTGTAGGGCGATCTTGTTCTGCCCCAAACATTTTGGGAATGGAAGGCCCGAAAATATCGGCATCAATTAACCCTACTTTTGCACCGGCATTGGCAAGTGCCACGGCCAGGTTAACGGCAACGGTTGATTTTCCAACTCCGCCTTTTCCAGAGGCCACAGCTACAATGTTTTTAACGCCCGGCAAAACAGGGCGTTCCATATTGTGTATAAACTTAACCGTTATATTGTCTTCAATTTCAACCTGTTCGCCTAAATTTTCCTTAATGGCTTTTTCACATGCCAAAACCAGCGACTCTATATTTGGGTCATTGCTTTTCTGGAATACCAGGGAAAAACTTACCCGCTGGCCAGCAATCCGTATCTCCTGCACCATATCGAGTGAAACCACATCTTCGTTACTGTCGGGGTATTTTACAGTTCGAAGGGCTTCGGTAACATTTTTAGGAACAATTAATTTACGAGGTATATCATTCATGATAATGCATTTTTTAAGTGGACTGCAAAATTAAAAAATATCTTTAGGTATTTTAAATTATTTGTTCCGATATAATTTCCGTTCGTTTTCAATGAATTGAATAGCATAGAGGATTCTGAAATTATTCTAACTTTGCTGACCAACGGTTGTAATATCAATTCCAGAGAGGAGAATAACAATGAATAATAATCAGTTTGCCAAATATTTTTCAGAAGAATCGCTTTGGAAAAAAATAAAAAATTATTCGAAATCGGCAGGTACTACTGTTGTTTACGGTGCATTGCTTTTGTATTATGTAATGAATGACAAAAAAGTATCTATAAAAGCCAAACTTACTATTGCAGCGGCGTTGGGTTATTTTATTTTGCCTACAGATGCCATATTCGATTTTACCCCGATTATTGGCTACTCTGACGATTTGGGTGTTTTGCTTTTTGCTCTTTCTCAGGTTTCTTCAAATATTACTCCTGAAATAAAGGAAAAAGCCCGCAAAAAACTGGGCGACTGGTTTGGCGAAATAAATGATGAAGAACTGCAGGTACTTGAAAACAAGATTTTTTAAGCCCAAAATTTATTTTTCAGCAACAATGATTTCCGCTACCTTTGGCTTCCAAAATCCAGACGAATGATAGATTTTACTCTTTTGCAATGGCTTCTGTTGTTTTGCTGTGCCATGTTAATAGGAATGTCGAAGGTTGGCGTACCAGGTGTTTCAATGATAGTGGTTCCGGTTTTGGCTATCATTTTTGGAGGTAAAGCCTCAACCGGAATTTTACTTCCCATTTTAATGATGGCCGATTGGTTTGGCGTTGGATATTATCACCGGCATGCACGGTGGAAATACCTGTGGAAATTGCTTCCCTGGGCATTTGTGGGAGTTGGAATCGCCCTTTGGGTGGGCGAGGTGGTTAACGATGAGTGGTTTAAAAACATCATTGCTATTTTGGTATTTGTTTGCATTGGCCTTATGTTGTGGAAAGACAACCAGAAAGGCAGAAATTTTTTCCCGGATTCATGGTGGTTTGCAGCATCGATGGGTATTTTAGGTGGTTTTGCCACTATGATAGGGAATGTTGCCGGGCCAATATTTGCCATTTACCTGCTGGCCATGCACCTACCTAAAAATAGTTTTATCGGAACCGGAGCCTGGTTTTTTCTTATTATAAACCTCAGTAAATTTCCTCTGCATATTTTTGTTTGGAAAACCATTAGCTGGCAAACTTTGAAACTGGATTTAATATTGCTTCCCGGAATTGCGCTGGGTGCATTCCTGGGCGTTTGGCTGGTGAAAAAAATTCCGGATAAAACCTACCGTGCTTTTGTAATTATTGTAACTGCTTTGTCAGCATTTTTACTGCTCATTTAGCCAATTGTATTAATAAATGTAGGGGATTTTATACATTTGCAGGAACTTTACAGGAGACTTGAAATCAAATAAAACGAATTTCCAAAAACATGGAGCCACTAATAAACTATTTTAAAGATATTGAAGTTCATCGAATCCTTGATGTTGGAACGGGTAGCGGTAACTTTATTCATGAACTGAAAAGAACCTTCCCCAATGCCAAAATTACCGGTGTTGATCCACATCTGAAATCACTTGAAGCAGCTCGTGAGAATTTTCCGGATGTAACTTTTATTGAAATGGTAGCCGAAAAGTTGGAATTCGATGATAATTTGTTTGATGTGGTGAGTATTTCCATGGCACTGCACCATTTGCCCAATGTAAAAAAGGGACTTAAAGAAATAAAGCGGGTAGTAAAACCTGAAGGGTATATTATTGTTAAAGAAAGCTTGAGTGATAATCTGAACCCGGCACAGGAAGTGCATAAAATGTATCACCATTTTCGCAGTCAGATTGACAGGCTAACAGGCAAATTTCATCGGAAAACCTTTACCAAAGATGCCATTTTACAAATGCTGAAAGTTGCTGAACTGCCTGTTCAGTTCTTTTTTGAACAGCAAAGAAACGTGAATCTGGTGGAGAACCATGCTGAACTTGAAGAGAAAGCAGATAAAATGAAATTAATGCTGGAAAAATTAAAAGGCCTGCCGGAATATGATACACTTCAACCTCAAATTGAGGAATTCAGAACCAAAGCATTAAAATATGGGTTTCAGCCGGCAACCAATCTGATAATTGTAATTCGGAAAAAGATAAAAGCCTAACCTTTCAACGCTTCTGCACCGCTGACAATTTCAAGAATTTCATTGGTAATAGAAGCCTGGCGAATTTTATTGTATTGAAGTGTTAAATCTTTAAGCAACTCGGTGGCATTGTCGGTAGCCTGGTGCATGGCTGTCATTCTTGCTCCGTGTTCCGCGGCATGAGAATCGAGCATAGCTTTGTAAAATTGAATTTTTAAGCTTCTGGGAATCAGTTCCTGAATCATATATTCTTTTGAGGGTTCAAAAATATAATCATAATACTGGTTCCCTTTTGTCTCAGTTTCCAATTCAACAGGAAGAAATTGCTCGGTGGTATTTATTTGAGTGGCAGCATTTAAAAACTGGTTGTAAACCAACTCCACTTTGTCATATTTTCCATCGGCAAAACTTTTCATAATTTTTTCCGCAAGCAGGTAAACATGATCAAAGTCAAGGGTTTCGAAAAGTTCCTGATGGCTTTCCACCACATTCATTCCCCTGAGTTTAACTTGTTTTTCAGCCTGTTTTCCAATACAAATAAAATCAACTTCACCCAGTTGTAACTGGAGGCTGTATTTGTTATGAACCAGTTCAAATGCTTTTTTGGCAATGTTCATATTAAAACCGCCACACAAGCCCCTGTTCGATGAAATCAGCACAATTAAAATCTTTTCCGGTTCCCTCTGTTGGGTATAAACCGATTCGTCTGCATCTTCGAGGTTGGCTCCGAGTGAAATTAAAATTTGGTGCAATTTGTCCGCGTAAGGACGGATTTGAAGTATAGCATCCTGTGCTTTTTTGAGCCTGGCTGCAGAAATCATCTTCATTGCACTGGTAACTTGCCGGGTAGTTTTAACCGATACTATGCGCGTACGTATTTCTTTTAAACCTGCCATGTTTTAACAATTCAGTCTTTTTTTTGGTATTTGGCCGCTACTTCAGCTGCTACATCTGTTAAAACTTTTTCAATTTTTTCTGTCATGTTCCCTTCTTTTATGGAATCGAGCACATCGCGATGTTCCATTTCCATGAGTTCGAGGAAAGCATTTTCAAACTCTTTAACCTTTTCTGCCTGAACGGCCTTTAATAATTCATTTACTCCGCAGTAAATAATGGAAATCTGATGTTCCACTTTCATTGGGGAGTATTGATTTTGTTTCAGTATTTCCATGTTTTTCCGGCCTTTGTTGAGTACGCGCATGGTGGCTACATCGAGATCGGATCCAAACTTGGAAAATGCTTCGAGTTCGCGATACTGCGCCTGGTCAAGTTTCAGTGTGCCGGCAATTTTTTTCATGGATTTGATTTGCGCGTTTCCACCAACGCGCGAAACGGAAATACCCACATTAATAGCCGGCCTGAATCCGGAGTTGAACAGGTTCGATTCCAGGAAGATCTGCCCGTCGGTAATGGAAATTACGTTGGTTGGAATGTATGCTGAAACGTCGCCGGCCTGGGTTTCTATAATAGGAAGCGCTGTAAGCGAACCGCCTCCTTTTACCTTGTTTTTCAGACCCTCGGGCAAATCGTTCATTTGGGCGGCAATTTCGTCCGATTCAATGATTTTTGCCGCACGCTCAAGTAATCTGGAATGCAAATAAAAAACATCACCCGGGTAAGCTTCACGGCCGGGAGGTCGTCGTAACAACAATGAAACTTCACGGTACGAAACTGCCTGTTTCGAAAGGTCGTCGAGCACAATCAGTGCATCGCGGCCTGTATCGCGAAAATATTCGCCGATGGACATTCCCGCGTAAGGTGCATAAAATTGCAATGCAGCCGGGTCTGATGCAGTGGAAGACACAATAATGGTGTAATCCATTGCTCCGTGTTTCTGAAGGGTAGCAGCAATATTGGCTACAGTTGATCCTTTTTGCCCAACTGCAACATAAATACAATAAACCGGTTTCCCTTTTTCGAAATTTTCACGCTGGTTAATAATGGTATCAATGGCTACTGCCGTTTTACCGGTTTGCCGGTCGCCAATAATCAGTTCGCGCTGACCGCGGCCAATGGGAATCATGGCATCGATAGCTTTCAGCCCGGTTTGGAGCGGCTGTTTAACCGGCTGACGATAAATTACACCCGGCGCTTTCCGTTCCAGAGGAAATTCAATAAGTTCACCTGTAATGGGCCCTTTCCCGTCTATTGGTTCGCCAATGGTATTGATTACCCTGCCAACCAGGTTTTCTCCAACATTAATAGAAGCAATACGCTGAAGCCGTTTTACTGTATCGCCTTCCTTTACTTCTTCAGAAAGGCCAAGTAATACCGCGCCCACATTATCCTCTTCCAGGTTCAGAATAATGCCTTTTATTCCACTTTCGAATTCAATCATTTCATTCGATTCTACATTCGAAAGGCCGTAAATACGGGCAATTCCATCGCCAATCTGCAAAACGGTGCCCACTTCTTCCAATTCGGCTTCTGATTTGAAGCTTTCCAGTTGTTGCTTCAGAATTTCAGATATTTCAGCCGGTTTAATGTTTATCATTTTTAGTATTTTCTTTTTGAAGCTTTTTACAATTGTGTTTTCAGCATTTCCTGTTTCAGCTTATTTAGATGCGTAAAAATGCTGGCGTCGTATTGTTTGTCATCAATTCGCAAAATCATTCCGCCAATCAGATGTGGATTTACTCTTGCCGAGAGTTCGACTTTGGTCTCCAGTTCTTCTTCCAGAATTTTTTTTGCTTTTTTCAGCAGCTTTTCATCTATAGTTTGTGCGGTGGTAATTACTGCTGTTTTTATATTTTTTTCTTTTCGTATAAGTGTTAAAACGTTTCTGCAAATTGAAGGGATAAATACTTCCCGGTTGTTTTGTACAACCAGTTCGAGAAACTGCAGGGTAAGCGAACTTATTTTTTTTTGAAAAATGAGCCTGATGATGTGCACTTTTTTCGAAGTTTTTACCACAGGACTTTTCAGCAGAAGGATAAAATCTTCCGACTGAATGCAAACATCTGAAATCAAATCCATGTCTTCTTTAAGCGAAACAAGCTGGTTTTTTTCTTTGGCCAGCGAAAAAATTGCTTTGGCATACCTTACTGTTATTGCACTTTCATCCATGCCGTTAATTCAGTTTTATTTCGTCTATTAGCTTGTTAACCATTTCCTGTTGCTGTTTGTTTCCGGCCATTTCTTTCCGGATAACTTTTTCGGCAATCATCAGCGAAATTTCAGTCATTTGCTGCTTCATTTCAGTAATGGCTTTTGCTTTTTCGTTTTCAATTTGCCGGCGTGCATTTTCAATGCTTTTTTGGGTTTCGAAGGAAGCTTTTTCTTTGGCTTCTGCAACAATGCCATCTTTCAGGTTCATGGCTTGGCGCATGATTGCATCTTTTTCCTTCCGGGCTTCTGCCAAAAGCAGTTCATTGCCGGCTTTCAGGTTTGCCATTTCCTGGCGGGCTTTTTCCGCAGCATTCAATGCGCTTTCAATGGATTCTTCGCGCTCGTATAGTCCGTTTAGGATTGGCCGCCATGCAAATTTTTTCAACACAAACGCTACAATTCCAAAGACGATAATCATCCAGAATATTGTTCCTACATTTGGAGTAACCAGTTCCATAATCAGTACTGTTTATATTTATTTCAATTTTTTCAGAATAAAGAAAACAGCACCTCAGGCAATCCCTGAGGATACTGTATTAATTTGATTGTTACACGAAAAGAACCAGCGCACAAACAATAACGGCAAAAAAGGAAACCCCTTCAATTAAAGCTGCCGAAACAATCATGTTTGAACGAATGTCTCCGCTGGCTTCGGGTTGACGGGCAATGGCCTCCATGGCACTAGCGCCAATCTTGCTGATACCAAAAGCTGCCCCAAAAGCTGTAAGAGCTGCCGCGAAAGCTGCTCCCAACTCACTGAACTGGGCTGCTCCTTCAGTTACCTGTAACAAAACGCTTAAAATAGCTGATAACATAGCAATTAATTTTAAAAATGAATATTAATGGTGTTCTGCTGAAGCCATTCCAAAATAAATGGCAGACAACAGTGTAAAAACATATGCCTGAATAAATGATACTAGAACATCGAGCAGTGTAATGAAAACGGCAAACGCTACAGAAATAGGGCTTACCCCATAACCTGCTGCGGGTCCCATCAAACTGCTGAAAATGAAAATCAAACTCAGAAAAACAGTGACAATCATGTGCCCGGCCAGCATGTTGGCAAACAAACGCACCATCAAAACAAATGGTTTCGTTATCATCCCTGTCATTTCCAGTAAAGGCATCAGCGGTATGGGTAATTTAAGCCAGGTTGGCACATCCGGGTTAAAAATCTCTTTCCAGTAATGTTTGTTCCCGCTAATGTTGGTAACAAAAAATGTAAAAAGCGCCAATACCATCGTCACTGAAATATTTCCCGTTACGTTGGCTCCGAATGGAAAAATGGGAATTAATCCCAGCAGGTTGGTCAATAATATAAAAAAGAAAAGTGTGAGGAGTGATGGCATGAATTTTTTGTAATTTTTATCGCCAATTGAGGGGCGGGCAATTTCGTTTCGAATAAATAAAATAATCGGTTCTACAAGGTTTTGTGTACCTGAAGGCGCTCTCCCCCTGTTGTGCCTGGCTGTGTGAGCGGCAGCAAAAAGAAGTGAAAACAGAACAATTGCCGAAACCATCGCTCCGGCAACTACCTTGGTAATTGAAAGATCAGTCGGTCGTCCAATTTCATGGCCTTGTTCATTCAGTTCAATAATTTTCCCGTTAAATTCTTCACTGTGTGAAATCCGAAATCCCTTATAGTCATCATGTGCGTGGTGAAATTTTGACGACATAAAAACATGTAATTTTTTTCCGCTGTGTAATTCGGGGTAATTGCTGTATAAAATTATCGGGAGGGGGATACTGAAATGTTTGTCTCCATAAGAAGCAATATGCCAGTCGTAGGCATCCAAAACGTGTTCGATAACAAACTTTCCTGCATCAAACCCTTCTTCAGAATTGGAGTTACCGTCAGAGTGGTTTTGGTGGTCCCCATCATTTTGGGCTGTCACCGGATTTAACCAGAAGACAGCCATCACTAAGGTCAGAAACAGCCTTATGAAAATTGTTGGCATAGTTTTTTTCCGTTTTTACAAGCGTCACAAAAATACAAGAATTTTCAACTCAGGTAAATTTATTTGACATTAATTTCCAAATTAAAAAGACCTTCAGGTGTTTTGTTGATATATGTCAATGTTTTAATTACCAGATGCTTATTTTTTAAAGTTTTTCGATATTTTGGATAATTCGGCCACTTCCAAAAAAGTAAAAACCATGTAACAAATGACCAGGCAGACAACAAAAACGGCGGCATTTTCGGGCCTTTTGGCAAGGTAAATAAATGCAAAAGCTGAATAAAGTACAAGCCTGAGAAAAGAGACAAGTACGTTAATACGTGAAAACCGTGCCATGTCATTTTTTGCTACCTGCAATTGAAATGTAAAAGTAACCAGTGTAATATTCAGAAATATTAGAAGCATCCAGGGTAAAACAGCAATGTATTTATCTGGAACAAAAAAGGTAAAAACAATCAAACCAAATACGAATAAAATTAATGCCGCAACAAATGTTTTAATGATGAACTTATTTAATTCCCTGTTCATTTTTTTAATAGATTTCGTATTGAATAAAAAACTGAACCAATTACTGAAAGAATCATAAGACCCAATGTAAATCCTTTAAATTCGTTTTCCATCCACTGGTCGATTTTGAAACCCAGAAATGTTCCCAGGGCAATGATGCCCATCATTTCGAAGGCCAGGCTGGAATAACGAATAAAAGAATCAAACTTATTTTTGTTCTTTTGGAATTGGTTTTTCATTTTTTTCTTTGGAATCTCCCATAGTGCAGGTTCCGGTGAAAAGTGAACCCGGTTCAACGGATAATTTTCCTGCAATTACATCTCCAAATATACGTGCCGAAGATTTCATGGTGAGCAATTCCGATACAATAATTTTCCCTTTTAAATATCCTGAAACTTCAATGTTGTTGCAGTCAATTTCCCCTTCAACCCGGCCTTTAGGCCCAATAACCAGCCTTCCCTTTGCGTTGATGTTTCCATTTAGCTCACCGTCAATCCTGATGTCACCATTTGCTGAAATGTCCCCTTTTATTAATGTTCCTTCGCTAATAATGTTTATGGATTGATTGAGGTTGTCGCCATAGTTTGATGTTTGTTTTGCCATTTTAAATTTCATTTTTTTTATGTTCATTGAAACTGGAAAACCACAATAATTTGTCAGGAATATCTGAAGACAATTTAATATGTTCCCGCTCTGAATTAATTTTTCAATTAAACCGGATTTAAGGTAAAATATTTTTCCCTATAAAAATTCGGCTGAAATTACAAATAATTCCTTTTACAACAATGGTTGAGGTTAATTTTATGTGTTCAGAAATAAATCAGGCAGGACCAGAGGTTTTTATTTGAAATAACTTCAAATTATCAAATGCTGTTGTAAGCCCACTTCAGGTAAACGCTTCCCCAGGTAAAACCTGCCCCAAATGCTGCCAGAATAATATTGTCACCTTTTTTAAGTTGCTTCTCGTAATCCCACAGGCACAAAGGTATGGTTGCTGCCGTTGTATTGCCGTATTTTTGGATGTTAATCATTACTTTATCTTTGTTAACTCCCATTCTTCTGGCAGTGGCATCAATAATACGCATATTGGCCTGGTGTGGAACCAGCCAGGCAACATCTTCGGGTTTAAGTTGGTGGCGTTCCATAATTTCGGCAGCCACATCGGCCATTCCGGTAACAGCATATTTAAAAACTATTTGCCCTTCCTGGTAAACGAAGTGTTCCTCGTTTTCAACTGTTTCGCAGGAAGCCGGTCGCAATGATCCACCTGCCTTCATGTGCAGGTGATGTCGTCCTAAACCATCAACACGATGAATGTAATCCATTATCCCAACTTCGTCAATGGTGGGTTCCAGCATAACAGCGGTTCCGGCATCGCCAAAAAGCGGGCAGGTTGTGCGGTCATTGTAATTGGTAATGGCCGACATTTTATCGGCGCCCACCACAATCACTTTACGGTATCGTCCCGATTCAATAAACTGAGTTGCAGTTGCCAGGGCGAAAATAAATCCGGAACAGGCAGCATTCAAATCGAAACTCCAGGCATTATGTATGCCGGTTTTATGTGCAATAATATTTGCAGTGGCGGGAAATGGCATGTCAGGAGTAATGGTAGCACAAATGAGTAAATCCACTTCATCAGGTGAAATATTCGTTTTTTGCAGCAATTCTTTAACCGCTTCAGCTCCCATAAAACTGGTAGCTTTTCCTTCCTTTTTCAGAATACGGCGTTCTTTTATACCGATACGCTGCATAATCCATTCGTCTGAAGTATCAACCATGGTGCTCAGCTCATCGTTAGTTAACCTGTATTCCGGCAAGTATGCACCCACACCTGTAATTGCTGCCCTTATTTTAGCCATTCATATTTAAACTGCAATTTCTTTTTCAATTACCTGCTTGCCTCTGTAATATCCGCATTCAGGACAAATGTGGTGGTATTTTACCGTTGCCCCGCAATTTGAACAAGTAGCAAGTGTTGGAAGGGAAGCTTTGTAGTGTGTACGTCTTTTGTTCCTTCTGGTTTTCGAAATTCTGCTCTTTGGATGTGCCATGATATTTCAATTTTAATTATTATTCCAGTTTTTTAATGCCGCCCAACGTGGGTCGGTTATCTCTTCTTTTTGTTCTTTTTTGTGTTCGTATTTTTTTAGTGCTTCAAGCATTTCGTTATTGCAACCACTCGCTCCCTTTTTGTCGGGGTGTACATGCCTGATTGGAATACTTAAAACAATGTATTCATAAATTAACTGGACCAGGTTAATCCGGTGTTCTTCAGGTAAAACCCATATAATTTCGTCGTCTTCGTAATCACTTTCGCCAAACTTTACAAAAAGCTCGCTTTTGTGTTTAATTTTTTGCCTGTAATTTTCGAGGCAACGGTCACAGGTAAGTTCCACCCATCCGTTAAGTTTGAAAAAGAGTTTTAGAAATGAACTTCTTTTTTCAAGTTTTACCTTCACGTTAATGTTGCCAACGTTAACCAGTCCCTGTTCAAAGTGTTCAAAGAACGAATCCCGAACTTCAAATTCGAACTCGTGCAGGCCTTCGTTAAGACCTTTAAACTCGACATCGTATTTTGCTCTCCAGCCCATGGTTCGAAAAAAGTGTTGCAAAAGTATAAATTTTTTATGAATGGGGGAATGGTAAAACGAAAAATCAGGTATAATTAAGCAGGAACGTTCAAAATTGGCTTTCCCCAAATGAACTATTTACTATTCATTTGTTTTCAATCCGGATCTTGCTTTTTCCCTTGCCTGTTCAAATTTGTTTCTCATATCTTTCAACGCATTTTGGGAACCGGCATTGTCTGCAAGATTCACAAATTCTTCCGGGTCGTTTTTATGATCGTACAATTCTTCATTTCCCTGCTCAATGTTTTCTCCCCACCGGGTATATCTCCAACGGTCGGTACGAAGGGTAGCATCACGTCCCTGATAAGAAACCGTATATGCAATCGCATTTGGATTTTCCTGCTTTTCCCCTCTGAGGTAACCCACCAGACTCTTCCCCTGTAAAATTTCAGGTTGCTGGTCAGTAAATCCGCACAATTCGGTAAGCGTGGGATAAAGGTCGAGCAACTCGGTGATGGTGGTGCACGAAGTACCGTAATTGTTTTCATAACCCGGAACAGAAATTATCAAAGGAGCGCGAACGCTGCCTTCCCACAGGCTTATTTTCGACCAGCAGTCGTGTTCACCCAGATTATAACCGTGGTCGGACAAAAAAATGACAATGGTTTCATCCCTCAGTTTCAATCGGTCGAGGGTTTCCAGCAGCCGTCCTACCTGTTGGTCCATGAAGCGCACACTGGCCATGTAAGCACTGATTGTCTGACGTTTTTGAAGTTCGTTCATGCCAAAAACTTTTTCGTTTTGACGGCGCAATGCCTGTTCCGGAACATTTTCTCCAATTTTTAGCGGGGGTAAAACCATCTCGTTTTCAGGGTAAGGAGCAAAACAATTTTCGGGTGCAATTAGTGGTACATGTGGTCTGACAAAACCCACAGCCAGGAAAAACGGTGCATCTTTTTTAATACGCTGTTTGTTTGTCCCATGCTTTGGCACTTTCCCTACACGGTTCTCCAATATTGCAATAGCCTGTGTTGTTGCCATGTAATCGGCCTGAGTTTCTTCCAATTCATCGGGAACTATCATCCGGGCAAAATTGGAACCGTAATGGGTATTTTTCGGAGAAAGCAGTTCAAGTTTCCCTGGCCCAAGAGTTTCCGAGGCCATTACATTATAAGCATAGTCCCAGGAATCAGGTTCGTCGCCACCGGGTTCACCCCGCTCGATTCCGCCCGGTACACCCATGTGGTAAATTTTTGAAACGCGTGCAGTAAAATAACCGTTTTCACGGAAAAAACCGGCCATGGAAGGATGGTTAGCCAGTGCCGGTGTTTCTTTTTTGTAGCTACCCAACTGGTCGTTGTTGTTTAAAATGCCATTGGTTTCGGGATAGAGCCCGCTCATAAAAGAAGCACGCGAAGGCCCGCAAAGCGGATACTGGCAATAGGCACGTGAAAATTGTACACCTTCTTTGGCCAACCGGTCGAGATGCGGCGTGTGTTTGTCAATATTCATGTAAGGACCGATTCGGGTGTTCAGGTCGTCGGAAATAATGAGGAGAATGTTTGGTTTTTGGGCATTTATATCCGGCATTGCTAAAAAAAGAAATATCAGTACTGTTAAAAGAAAATTGCTTTTTTTATTGAAGTGATTTTCCATGATACTAACAAGTTGTGGTTATTTATAAAAAACTTTTTTCTGGCAAATAGAATCTGAATTGTAAAAGTAGCCAAAACTTCTCTTCCTGATATCAATTCTGCTTTTTATCACGCTTTATCTGGGAATTGTTTATTTATTTTGTAGAGGAAAAAAATATATAAATATGTACGGCCAAATGAAACAAAATCTGCTCAAAACGCTTGAAGAACTGAAAGAGCAGGGATTATATAAATCAGAGCGAATTATTTCTTCAGCGCAGGATTCTGAAATCCGTGTATCAACTGGAGAAACGGTGCTGAATTTTTGTGCCAACAATTACCTCGGGCTGGCCAACCATCCCGATGTGGTAAAAGCTGCCCAGGAAGTGATGAATTATTGGGGATTCGGCTTGTCTTCCGTTCGTTTTATCTGTGGAACACAGGAAATTCACAAGGAACTGGAACAAAAAGTATCGGAGTTTTTGGGAACTGAGGACACCATTTTGTACTGTGCCTGTTTCGATGCCAACGGCGGGGTTTTTGAGCCATTGTTAGGCGAAGATTCAGCTATTATTTCCGACGAGTTAAACCATGCTTCCATTATAGACGGCGTTCGGCTTTGCAAGGCACAACGTTTCCGTTACAAACACTCCAATATGAAGGAACTGGAAAAATGTCTGAAAGAAGCATCGGAAGCCAAATACAGGTTAATTGTTACCGACGGCGTTTTTTCAATGGACGGCGATATGGCTAAATTGCCCAAAATTGTGGAACTGGCTGATAAATACGATGCACTGGTGATGGTGGACGACTCACATGCAACCGGTTACATCGGCAAAAACGGACGCGGCACTGCCGAGCATTACGGATTGTTGGGTAAAATTGACATCATTACCACAACTTTTGGAAAAGCATTGGGCGGAGGCAATGGAGGCTGCACTTCGGGCCGGAAAGAAATTATTGAAATGCTGAGACAACGTTCAAGGCCATATTTGTTTTCGAATACACTGGCGCCGGCAACTGTTGGGGCTACCATGAAGGTTTTGGAAATGCTTACGGAATCTACAAAGCTACAGGCAAAAACCATGAAAAATGCCAAGTATTTCAGGGATAAAATGAAAAAAGCCGGTTTCGATTTGGTAAAAGGAAATACGGCTATTGTTCCGGTAATGATTTACGACGAACCACTGGCCATAAAATTTGCCGATGAACTACTGAAAGAAGGGGTTTATGTCATTGGTTTTTGCTTCCCGGTAGTTCCGCGCGGAAAGGCACGTATCCGTGTTCAGCTTTCGGCAGCTCACAGCCTGGAAGAAATTGATGTGGCAGTTGAGGCATTCATAAAAGTTGGTAAAGAGCTGAATATTATTTAATTTCGGTATGGAAAGCAGAGAAATGTCGTTTTCGGCTTTTTCGGTTTTCCGTTTAATCAGTTTACCTGGTATTTCTAATGGTTACCATTTTAATGTCACTTTTTACCTTTTCTGCCATTTTTTCAAATTTCCTTGGCTTTTGTGCTCTCATTTCAAGCGTAAAACTGGCATTGTTGCTACTGGCTTCAAATTTCCCAATTTCCACAACTTTAACATCCCCGTCGTGATAAACATTGTAAACCGGCGTAACGTTCTTGTTTTCCAGTCGTTTAATTTTGCTGTAATTAAATGTGAAAAATCCTTCCGGTTCGCGTAAAAAATATTGTTTTTTGTCGCTGTGATAACCTACCTGCAATTCGCAATTTATATTATTGCGCCCACGCATAAGTTTTCCGGATTGTTGCGGAAGAGTAACTTCAATGCGGTAAACACCGCTTGTAAGATGTGAAAAAGTGACCTTTCCATTATCGCCTGTTTGCATAAAGGCAGCAGGCTGATTATTCCCTTCCTGCCTGATATATACTTCGGCTCCAGGCACGGGTTCGCCGGGTTTGAAAAGGAATCCTATAATTGTTATAATGCTTATGATTCCCGAAAGTAGTATTGTTTTCATGCTGATGTTTTTATATTTTTTCCAAATATCAGTTATTTTTCAGAAATAAACTGATTTATTTTTTAACACGTTAATATTAAAACTGTAAATCATCAATTACATGGTTGAAATAAGAGCCATTTCTGCATCTTTTTCGTATTTTTTTATCTGTTTCTGAAATTTCTTTTCTGAAAGTGCTGATAATTTTAGCGCTAACTTTCCATAACTACCGGTAACTTCCAGCTTACAAATTGCAATACGGGCCTTTAATTCAGCGCCTTCTGTTTCGTGCATCGGTGTAATATTTGATTCGGCCAGTTTTTCAACATCTGTAAATTTCACCAAAAAATTTCCTAATGGATTTTGAAAAAACAGAAGCATTTTTTTACTGTGGTAACCAACCAGAAAATTGGCAGTTGCACTTTCTGACTTTTCTTGCAGGGTGTCCTTTTGTTTGGGGATTTCCAAATAGATTTTGTAAACCCCCTTGTCCAGATGAGAAAAAGTTGCTCCACCCGCTTCCCCGGTTTGCTGAAAAGCTATAAGTTTTTTGCCCGGTTCGGTTTCAAGGTAAATTTGGGCTTCCGAAACCGGACTTCCCGGATTTGATTTGAATAATCCTAAAAAAGCAATTCCTGATGTAATTTTTATCTTATTCATTTTAATTATTTTTGATTGCTTCATTATAGTTAAAATTTTTGGTTTTTCAAAATTTCAGGTTAACTAATTCCCTAATTTTCAGAAATAATCGACATTTTTTTGTATTCTTCATGAATTTAGCAGATTATTCATTTGAGGATTTTCCTCTATCTTTGCTCCAAATTATTCAGGATGAAGGAAAAGCTTTTCGGAAAGACACTCACAGAGTTGCAACAGGTTGCCGAAGAATTGGGATTGCCCAAATTTACAGCCAGACAAATTGCCGGCTGGCTCTATAAAAAGGACATTTCAACCATCGATGAAATGACAAACCTTTCCAAAAATGCACGCGAATTGCTGGCAGAAAAATTTGAATTTGGTTTGGTTGCGCCAACGCGAGTGCAGAAAAGTATCGACGGCACAAAGAAATATCTGTTTCCAACAACCGGTTATAAATTTGTTGAAACGGCCATGATTCCTGAACGTGACCGGATTACGGTTTGTGTAAGTTCGCAGGTAGGCTGCAAAATGGGCTGCCTGTTTTGTTTTACTGCCAAACAGGGTTTTCAGGGACAGCTCACAGCCGGCGAAATTGTGAATCAGGTGAAAAGCATCGAAGAAGCAAGTGAAGTTTCCAATATCGTTTACATGGGTATGGGCGAGCCGTTTGACAACCTGAATGAAGTGTTGAAAAGCCTTGAAATCTTCATTTCCGAATGGGGTTTTGCCATGAGCCCGCGCCGGATTACTGTTTCAACTATCGGTATTATTCCGGGCATGCTTACTTTCCTCGAAAAAAGTGAAGCACACCTGGCTGTTAGTTTGCACACACCGTTTAACGACGAACGTCAGAAACTGATGCCGGTGCAGGTAGCCTATCCGGTTGACGAGGTGGTGAATGAAATAAAAGGCTGGGATTTTGGCCGGCAGCGGCGCGTGTCGTTCGAGTATATTTTGTTTGAAGGGCTGAACGATTCGCCCCGGCATGTGAAGGAACTGGCACGATTGCTCAGCGGACTGAAATGCCGCATAAACCTCATCCGCTTTCACCCGGTTCCCGGCACACCGCTGAAAAGTCCGGGAGAAGAAACCATTCAACGGTTTAAGGAGCAGCTTAATCAAAAAGGAATTTTAACCACCATCCGGGCTTCACGCGGGCAGGATATTTACGCAGCGTGTGGGTTACTTTCAACGAAGGAGCTGAGCGGGGCTTAACAGAAATAAAATCTTACTGGTCAATCAATTGATTAATTGCTGTTATTAAACTTTTTGCTTTTGGGAGCATTTCTTCTACCATTTCCTTTTTGTAGGTGATAAAATCATCCTAATCACCGGTAATTCTGTCGTTGAAAATCTGATTGTAAAAACGAGCATTTTCTGTTGAAAGTTTACCATTAACCACAAAATGCAGTCCCAGCATTTGCTTAACCCCGGAGTGAGAATGTGCTGAAATACGGTTTTTTACGAGTAATGCAATTACTGCATAATAACAAGCATAATAAATCCGGTTAACAGCAGCATTGAAAAAATTATTTTCTATTAGAGTTTTTGCTTCAAGTAATGTTTCATTTGCTCTTTCTAAACGGTAAACTACTAATGCATCAATGCTTTTCTGATCAAGTTCATGCTTTTTCATAACTCAATGCCTTCGTTTAAAACATTTATGTAAAACGGAGTTTTATGTGGACGATTTTCCCATTGTTTCATGGTATAAATTACCGGACTAATTAAAATTCGATATTCAAGCTCAATGTCGTACAAAGCATTAAGAATTTGGGCTTTAAGTTTTGCCGTAATTTGTTTTTGCTCGATAAGGATAAGAATATCAATGTCAGAGTTTTCATTGGAATCTCCCCGTGCTTCAGAACCATACAGAATAACTTTTGCTTCCGGAACAATTTCCTGAAGCACGTTTTTGATTTTATTAATTATATCCTGCCGGTTCATCATTTTTTATTCAAAAATACAACCTTCCACTCACACATCCAAGTTTTTCATTTATAGGAAATTTCACATCATCATTTTCTCTATATAAATATCCTGAAAATTCGAATCGCCCTCCAGATTAATGTGTGAAGTTTTTTCCAGAATTTTTTGAATGAAATTTTCATCCTCAAACAGAAACATTTTGGCGCCGATGAGCGCTGTGTTGCCCATTTTTATGATTTTTTCTTCGGAAGTTTCGATTAATCCGGTTTGAATAACATGTTGCAGGTTCAGGAAATTTCCAAAACCGCCGGCAATAAAAACGTTTTCAACTTCATTAAAGTTGATTTTAAATGTATTCAGAAGTATTTGCAACCCTGCAGCAATAGCGGCTTTGGCCAGTTGAAACTCGCGGATATCCTGCTGGGTAAGAAACACTCCGGGAGTGAGTTCAATTTCATTTTCGCCGGAATTGATTTCGCCAAACATCCCGATTTTTTCCTGCTGAAGTAAAACAGCCATGGCATCAACGAGGCCGCTGCCACAAATTCCTTTGGCCGGGACGTTGCCAATTACATGGCATTTCATCTTACCGGTTTCAACCTGAACTGAAGAAATGGCCCCGGTAACTGCCCGCATTCCCTGGCTGATTTTTGCTCCTTCAAACGCGGGACCGGCAGCCGTGGAAGCACAAATGATTTTTTCGCGGTTGCCCAGCACAATTTCACCGTTTGTGCCCAAATCAATCAGAATGGTAAAGTTTTCTTTTTTAGCCATATTGGTGGCGGCAATTCCGGCTAAAATATCACTGCCCACAAAACTGCCTATGGAAGGGTAAAATTGAATTTCTGCTTCGGGAGGTAATTTCCATTTCAATTGTGTGACCGAAAAATGTTGCATTCCGAGGTTCGGCGATTCAAACGGATAAAACGAAAGCGGCTGCACATTCAACCCTGAAAAAATATGGTGCATGGCCGTGTTACCCACTAAAGTCAATTTTGAAATTTCCACCGGATGTTTTTCTGTCAGAGATTGAATCATTTCGCCGGTTTTTTTGCGAATAAGTTGTGCCATCGCAGGCTGGTTGCCGTCGAGACAGTTTTGGATGCGTGTTATAAGGTCGGAGCCAAATTTTAGCTGCGGGTTAAGGGCAGTAGTCGCATCCAACACGCGACCGGTTTCTAAATCGAGCAATTGGGCCACCAAAGTTGTGGTTCCCACATCCACAGCAATGCCGTAGCCTTTTCCCGGAGAAAAGCTGAATGTGGAATTATCGGCCAGGATAATGTCTTCGAACTGGGCAATTTCAATGGTAATATCTGATTCTGCTTTGCAAAAACAGGCCAAACGCCATTCTTCACACAGTTCAAGTTTTTTCAGTTTTTGCTGTTGAATAATATCTGCATGCAATTCACCTTGCAATAGTTTTACTTTGCAACGCCCACAGGTTCCTTTTCCGCCGCACGGAAATTCCACACCATACTCATGAAGCACCTCGATTAGCTGTGTCCCCGGATTGACTGTGATATTTTTTCCAATCGGCTGAAGAGAAATTTTTACTTTTTTGGACATTGACTGATTCGTAATAAAATCTTAAATTTGGAAAACTGACATGCCGAATTTAGCTAAATTTGGAAAGTTGGCTTCCTGAATTTACATTTTTTGTATTTCCCTCCAGTTTTTTACTCTGTTAATTGCTGAATTAGATTTTTTAACAGCCGGTTTGTTGTCTGATCTGCAAACTATTTATAATTTGGCGGCCGGATTAAAGAGCAGATTTTGAGATTGTGAGACATGAGATATGAGATTTGTGAAAAGAATAATATTACTTTTTAGTTTTATGGCTTTTTTTTTCTGCAGCAAACCTGTAGTTGAAAAACCGGAATTGCTGATTCAGGAAAATAAGATGATTGATATGCTGGCTGATTTTCATTTGGCAGAAGCCACATTTAACGCACGCCGTCATCGCGATTCTCTGGTGATGAAAAGCAGCTCGGCCGACTTTTACTATTCCATTCTCGATAAACACCAGGTTCCCGATTCTGTATTTGAACAATCGTTTGTGTTTTATGTCAGTCAGCCGCGAAAATTTGAAAAAATGTACCGGCAGGTCATGAATAAACTCAATGAAATGGAGCAGGAATATTCAGGCAGAAAAACAGATCCACAGGAACTTGAACTTCAGCGTAACCGGTAGTGAGAAAAATTTCGGCAACATGGATATTCCCCGGAAACCTACCTCCCTTAAAAAACGGCATTTTAATTTGTGAAAATGACGGAACTGTTATCGATTTAATTGATACGGGCGGAAAACTCAGGGAGCAGGCTGGACTGGAGCAATACAGCGGCATTCTGGTACCGGGATTTGTAAATGCACACTGCCACCTTGAACTTTCCCATCTGAAAGGTAAAATTCCTGAAAAAAAAGGGCTTGGCGGGTTTTTGGGCTTTATTAACAAGCTTCGCAATCTGGAAGAGGAAGATGTGGAGGAAGCCATGAAAAAAGCTGATTTTACGATGAAGCATGCAGGAATTGTGGCGGTTGGCGATGTTTCAAATTCCTATGCATCGCTGGAAGCCAAACGAATCAGCCAAATTAAATACCATACTTTTGTTGAAGCCTTTGGGTTTCTTCCGTCGCGGGCCGAAAAGGCTTTTTTGTTTGCGGAGTTTGTGGAGTCGATGTTCAGGGAATTTGACCTGTCTGCTTCGGTTACACCACATTCTCCCTATTCTGTTTCGAAAGAATTGTTTTTGAAAATCAGGAAAAGAGCGCTGGCCGAAAACACCATTTTGTCTGTTCACAACCAGGAAAGCCGGGATGAACTGGCGTTTTTTAAAGATGGCAATGGAGGAATTTCCCGGCATATTCATGAAATTCTTGGCATTGATATTTCGCACTGGCAGCCAACCGGTAAAAGTTCGCTTGATTTTACGCTGTCTTTTATTCCCAAAGAAAATCCTTTGCTGCTGGTTCATAATACATTTACCTCACCCGAAGATATTCAGTTATTAAAACAACAACGCCATTTGGAGAATACTTTTCTGGTACTTTGCCCCAATGCCAACCTGTTTATTGAAAACAAACTTCCTCCGGTTTCGCTTTTTCAAAAGGGAAATTTGAATATTTGCCTGGGAACAGACAGTCTGGCATCGAATCATACGCTTTCAATTTTGCAGGAAATGATCACACTTCAGCACCATTTTCCTGGAATTTCTTTGCATGAATTAGTAAAATGGGGTTGCTGGAATGGTGCACGGGGATTAGGTATTTCGGACCGTTTTGGAAGTTTTGAACCCGGGAAAAAACCCGGAATCAATTTAATTACCGGGTTGGATTTAAAAAGTTTAAACCTGACTTTGAAAAGCAAGGTAAAAGTGTTGTAAAAAAAATAGAGTGCCAAAAAATAATGACACTCCCTTAGTTTCCTGTTTTTTGTTTATTTAAAAATTACCAGCCACCACGCAATCCACACCCTCCGGGACAGCCTCCAAAATTACCCTGACCGCGCGAGCCTCTCTGCCTGGAAGCGAATCCGCGACCACGGTTAAATCCGGCATCCTGCAACACATCGAATTTTTTTTGCTGGTCATCCGAAAGCAGGCTACGTAATTCATCGTGGTGAGCCTTCACTTTTTTCAGCATTTCCCCCCTTATTTCATTTTTTTCAATGGGATCAAACGTTGAATGCATTTTTATTCGCAGTTCAGCCATTGCCTCCAGGTGCAAGATTCTCATTTCTTCAATTTTAGCCTGCTGGTCTTCGGTTAAATCCAGCAAAATATTCATACATGTTCCGGGCTCAAAATTACGCTCCGGGCGGTTGACATTTCTCCGGCCCTGTGCAAAAAGAGTGGTGGTGCCCAGCATGAGGACGATTAAAATGAATGCAGATTTTCCGGTTTTCATGATTTCTGAATTTTAAAGTTTCTAAAGTATTATTATCTGTTATTTCTAAACTGCCTGCCTCTTTGTGGAAGCCTAACGTCTTCATTTTTTTGCAGTACTGAAATAAAAATTTCATTCAGTTTTTCTTTTTGATTGTCGTTGCACACCTCTTTCATGGAAAGATAATAATCAATGGTTTCGTTTTTTATTTGGGTGTGCAATGCTCCAATTTCTGCCGAGATCTTTTCCAGCCTTTGTTTGTCAGGGTTTTCAGTTCCCATTTCCCGTACCATTTCAATGCGCAACCTCTCAAGTTGGTGATTGACTTGCCAGGCAGTACGGTTAAAATTACGGTTCAACTCCCTGAAAACATCTACCTGTTCAGGCTGCAGGTTCAGTTGTTCCCTGAAAAACCGTGCACGCTGTTGGGCCGGCATTTCAATAGATTCCTGTTCTGTTTGTTCCAGCAGTTTTTTATCTTGATGCCGGTGATACATGAATGAGATTCCCATGGAGAGGTTGGTGGCCACCAGAATGACAATCACCCAAATCAGAATGTGGTATTTGTTTCGTAATGCCATTGTACTATTCCATTAAAAAGGTTTCAATTGGCTCGGTCTCCATTTCGTTCAAAAACGGAACCAGTTCAGTTTCAGCAAAAATGCTGTGGCTGGTTTCGGCAGTTACCGGCTGACCGATTTTTATTCCGGTATAAATTCCTGCCAGCAAAAGCAACGAAAAGAACGCAGGTTGCAACACTTTTTCCCAAACCGGAAAGCCAACAGATCGCCTGGTTTTTTCTTCTTCATTTTCCATCTGCACTTTTAACCGGGTATAGAAGAACGGGTTCACTTCGGGTGATTTTTCAATGTGAATAATTCCCAGTGTTTTCTGCATATCTTCGGCAAAAGCAGCACACGATTCACATTCAGCAAGATGTGCTTTCATTTCATTTGCTTCCTTTTCGGGTAAATCACCTTCAAGGAAGAAAATCAGTTTGTTATGTAGTGTTTTGCATTTCATCACATTTTTTATTTATTGGTTTGACACCTAATCGGTTAAAAACTTGCGGTTAAATACACTTTTTTTTGTAGCAGTGGTGTAATTTTTTCTGAAGGTTTTTTTTTGCCCGGTGAATGAGCGACTCCACCGATGAAACAGAAAGGTTCATCACTTCCGAGATTTCCTTGTAGGGTAAATCTTCATATTTGTTTAAGGTGAATGCCACACGCTGGTTTTCGGGCAGCGAATCGACGGCTTCGTGCAGAATCAGGGCACGCTGGCTGTTTTCCAGGCTGGTCTCCGGATTTTCAGAATCGGACGAGGAAAGCCGGTTTAGCTCTTCTTTTTTTGCTTCAATGGTATCGTCAAACGACTGAAACCACCGGCGTTTTTTATTATCGCGGATGAAATTGAGCGAGCGGTTAACGGCAATGCGGTAAAGCCAGGTGGAAAGCTTGGAGTCAGCCCTGAAATTTTCAACCGAACGAAATACCTCGATGAAAACATCCTGGGCCACATCTTCGGCATCTTCTGTATTGTGAATCAATCCGAAACAGGTATTAACTACCATGTTCCGGTAGTTTTCCACCAGTTCTTTAAATGCAGTTTCGTTGCCCTGTTTTAATTTATGTATGATTTCGGTTTCGCTCATTCAATCATTTGTTCCGATAAATTTAGGGATAAGACACGGCAAAACGATAAAACTTGCGGAAGAATACTAAATATTTGATTTAATCACTCAATCCTCACTGTTTTTATTGTGGTATGGCGATTCCATTTTTTTACCACGGTATGAAAAACGCTCCGACATGAAGTTCAGAATCTCATTGGCAGTGCTTTCAATGGGTTTGTTGGTTACATTAAGCACCGTAAAACCTCCCCGGTCGAAAACAAAAATGGCGTGCCGGATTTCCTCTTTTACCGATTGTTCATCGATGTACAATTCATTTTGATAGTTAATCCAGGTTTCCATTCGTTTTTTCCGGTGGGTAATGAGTTGGTTAACGCCAATGTGCAAACCGAAAACCCGCTGAGGGTCCACCTCGAACAATTCTTTTGGGGGTTGGATTCCTTTTACAAGAGGAACATTGGCCACTTTCCAGCCAAACATGGCGAGGTAAACGCTTAGGGGCGTTTTCCCTGACCGCGAAACACCTGTTAAAATAATTTCAGCATTGTGCAGGCGCTCGGGGCCAAGCCCATCGTCGTGAGACAGGGTGTATTCGATAGCTTCGATGCGCTCAAAATATTCCTGGTTGATTTTACGGTAAAGTCCGGGATGTTGCAACGGTTCAACCTCAAGTTGTTCATCGAGATAATCGGCCAGTTGGCCCATGAAATCAATTTTTCGAACGCTGAATTCATCGCAAAGTTTGTTTATTTTTTTTCTGAGGTTGGGATCAACCATGGTGTGAGTAATCAAAGCTTTTTCGGCTTTGGCTTGCATCACAATATCGAATAGCTGATTTTCATTGTTAATACCCGGTATAATTACCACGGGCATTTTATTTTCGGGATACTGAATAAGCAACGACTGCACCATGTTGTTGCCTGCCAGTCCGCGGCCACCGGAAACCACGTAAATTGGGGGCGGGGTAGTTTTTCTGTTTTCGTTCATGACAAAACATTTTAGTTGTAACAAAGGTAAGAACTGCCAGGTTATAAAAATACCTGGATTTTATCCCAATTATTACAGGTTAACCCCTTACTATTACTAATTTTAAAACTTGTTTATCTTTAAACTACTCATTAATAAACGAATATGATTTTATATTTAGTCGGAATTAGTTGCGTTGGGAAAACTACAATTGGAAGATTGCTTGCAACAAAAATAAAATATTCATTTTATGATTTGGATTCAGAAATTGAAAAAATGAAGGCAATCAATATGAAACCTGCACTTTAAAACCTGCATTTTCAACTTTTGCTGCTATCGCATCCAGTTTTTCTGCCGGAATTTTCTCAAGCGTATCAATCGGCGTATCGCGGGCAATGGTGTAAATCATCACCTGTTTGGGTTGAATTTTTTGCAGCAGTACCAGCCAGGCTGAAATTTCCTTTTCGGTAGTGTTGTCAATCGTATTGCCCTTAAATTCGCCTTTTACAAAAAGGGTTTGGATGGTTACTTTGCCGTTGAAACTTTTCAACTGCTCCACCACTTTTTGCAGGTTGAAATTTCCGCGGGGGCAGTCGAGTAATTCAATCGTTTCTTCAAATGCCGAATCGAGTTTCTGGATGTTATCTTCCACTTTCAGCAGGGCATTGAAAACAGTGGGTTTGTGCAGCATGGTGGCATTCGACAAAACGGCTATCCGGGCTTTGGGTGCCAGTTGGTTGCGCAGTTCAATGGTGTCGTTAATGATTTCGGCAAATTCCGGATGGAGCGTAGGTTCGCCGTTTCCGGCAAAGGTGATTACGTCGGGCTTTTGGCCGTCAGCAGCCATTTTTTGCAGTTTTTCTTCAAGCTTTTGCTTTACCTCCTGCCGGGTGGGAAGAATGGCTTTCTCCTTGTATTTTTTTGGGGTAAAACCACATTCACAGTAAATGCAGTCAAACGAGCATACTTTTACATTTACAGGCAGCAGGTTTATGCCCAGCGAAACGCCCAGCCGGCGACTCTGCACCGGCCCAAAAATGATTTCATCGAAAAGAAATGTGGCCATAATTATAATGATTACCTAATCGACGTAGGTTTCTTTTAAAATGGATTTTAATTTTTTAATTTCTTGAATAGTAAGCTGTCCCAGTATTTTTATTATTCTTTTTTTATCCACTGTTCTGATTTGGTCCAAAACAATCCAGCCGGTTTTATTTCCGTGATTTATTTCAATCCGGGTGGGATAATTTTTCGAACTAGTTATCATCGGTGCAATTACTATTGTTAGAAGATACTTATTCATTTCATCTGGAGAAATAACTACACATGGACGTGTTTTTTTTATTTCGCTACCAATAGCAGGGTCCAGGTTTACCAATACAATCTGGTATTGTTCTATTTCCATTTTTCCAGGTTTTCGTCTTCAAAAACATCATCAAAAAGCAACCTGTCCTCTTCATTTTCAGCCATTTTTCTAAAGGCTTTTTCCCAGCCTTTTCGGGGTTTATCCAATGGCTTTATAACAATTTGATTTTTTTCCAGAATAATATCCACACTATCTTTAATATTATATTTTTCAAGCAGTGTTTTATGTAACCGAATTCCCTTCGAATTTCCGATTTTAATAACTGGTAATTCCATTTTAAAATAATTTGTAATTACAAAGTTAATACATTTGTTGTTTCAACAATTATTTTGACAAAAAGAAAAGCCTTCCGTCAACCGACAGAAGGCTTTTACAAATTTGATTTGGTTAGATAAAAAGTGAATTGATTTTTGGTTTCGTAAATTAGAGTTTGGTCAGAAAATCAACCAGTGTATCTTTTGCATCGCCCTGAATAACCCAAACACCGCTTTTTCGGTCGTAAATCGGATTATCCACACCGGAATAGCCCGGCTGCAGGTCGTAGTTGAAGATGATAATGTTGCTGCACTGGTCCACATTTAAAATGGGCATGCCGTAAATAGGTGTTCCTTCGGCATTACGGGCAGCCGGATTTAACACATCGTTTGCGCCAATTACAATGGTGGCATCAGCATCTTTAAATTCATCATTGATGTCGTCCATTTCGTAAACATCTTCGAAAGGAACGCCGGCTTCAATCAGCAAAACATCCATGTGTCCCGGCATTCGTCCTGCAACGGGATGGATGGCATATTTTACTGTAGCTCCTCCGGAAGTCAGCTTCTGAGCCAGACTTTTAACCAGGTGCTGTGCATGTGCTAAAGCCATGCCGTAGCCCGGAACAATGAATACGCTTTTGGCCGCTTTTATAACTTCCACCGGGTCGGCAGGTTTTGCCTCTTCTTCTTTTTCTTCTTCAGCTTTAGCTACTGGTTCTTCAGCTGCTTTTTCCTCTTTTTTGCCCTGAAGAGCAGTTTTTCCAAGCAAAATGTCCATCAGGTTCCGGTTCATCGCCCTGCACATAATTTGTGTGAGGAACAACCCCGAAGCACCTACAATTCCACCAACAGCCACCAACAGAATGTCGGTAACGGCAAACCCGGCAATGGCTGCTGCCACACCGCTTAAGCTGTTAAGCAGCGATATGGTTATGGGCATGTCGGCTCCACCAACACGGATAGAGAAAATAACCCCGAAGGCAGCTGCAAAAAGCAACATGACAATCAGTAAAACCGTCACTGAAATGACATTCATAAAGCCACCTAAAAGGACTGTGCCCAGCAAAATCAGAAGCAGGATGCCTGTTAAAGCCTCATGGGCAGGCAGAATTACCGGCTTTTGCGGTAGAACTTTGTGCAGTTTTCCGGCTGCAACCAAACTTCCAAACAGAGTAACTGCACCAATTACAATGGCGAGTGAAGCCGTGGTTTTCCCGAAAATCTCCGGACTTTGATACATTGTGATGAGCGCAAAGGAGGCTACAATCGCGGAAGCCGCTCCGCCAATTCCGTTCAGCAGGGCAACAAGTTGCGGCATCTGAATCATTTTTACCCTTCTTGCCAGTATCAGTCCGATAATCAGCCCGATAGCCATTCCCGGATAAATTAACCAAACCGGAAGGATGTCTTTTTTTATGAGGGTGATTATAATGCCCAGTGCAATAGCCAGCGCGCTGATTTGGTTTCCGCGTTTGGCTGTTTCCACCTTGCTCATAAAATGAATGCCCAGCAAAACCGCCGATGCCAGAACAACACACAGAATATAGTAACCCGGGTCTGACAGAAGACTGGCTGTGGAAAAACTCAGGATTATACTACTGTTCATCTTTCTCCTCCTTTTTTTTGCCAAACATTTTTAACATGCGGTTGGTAACGGCAAATCCGCCGGCCACGTTTATCATGGCCAGGATAATGGCAATGCTGCCAAAAATATAGCTGGTTACCGGGTTCGAAGCCGAAAGGGCAGTGGCTGTTGCCAGCAACGCACCCAGAATGGTTACACCCGACAAGGCATTCATCCCCGACATGAGCGGAGTGTGCAATCTGCTCGGAACATTGTTGATGAGCAGGTAACCAACTACCGATGCCACAATAAAAACGCCGATTAAAATGTATTGAATCAAATCCATAATCCTTTTTTTGAAACAGGTCTGATGCCTGCAATTATTTCATTCCCATTGCTTCCAGAGCTCCTTCATGCACAATTTCACCATCTTTTGTTACCAGAATAGATGAAACGATTTCGTCCGACAAGTCAAGCGTGATTTCTCCGTCTTTTATCAGGAAGGTTAATAGATTGTAAATATTTTTTGAGAACATGATGGTTGAGCTGGTTGACAACATGCCCGGAATATTTTTAATCCCCTGAATGATGACATCGTGTTTTGTTTCAACTGCACCCGGAGTGGTAATGGCACAGTTTCCGCCCTGGTCGATTGAAATGTCAACAATAACGCTGCCCGGCTGCATCATTTCAACCAGTTCCTCGGTGAGTAAAACCGGAGCAACTTTCCCCTGAATCAGTGCCGAGCAAAAAACGATGTCCGATTTGGCAATGGTCTCTGTCAGATGTTCGCGTTCAATTTCCAGCCATTTTTCGGGCAACTGATTGGCATGTTTTCCGTCGGCGCTTACTGCAATTTCGGCAGGAACACCTGTGTCAACAATAATTGCTCCGAGCGATTCAGCATTGCTGTTGGCTTCGGGGCGAATATCTGCCGAATAAACGGTGGCTCCCAGTCCCTTTGCAGTAGCCAGCGCACGCATCCCGGCAACTCCGGTGCCAATTACAAAAACAGTGGCCGGTTTCAAACGGCCAACAGCACTGGTTACAAATGGTACAAATTTACTGATGTCGTTGATTCCCATTATCATTCCTTTGTAACCGGCACATGCACTCATCGACGAAAGCGCGTCCATAGCCTGCGCCCGGCTGATGCGCGGAACACCGTCAAGTGTCAGCCCGATAATTCCCCGTTCGGCCATGTGTTTTACCATCTGGTGGTTGGCTGGTGATGCCGGATGGATGAAGGTTATCAGATACTGGCCTTCATTCATCATATCCAGCTCGTGCTTGTTTTTATCATGATTAAACTGAGGCTCTTTTACTTTCAGGATAACCTTTGCCTGTGCGAAAATTTCTTCCACGTCATCAATTATCTGAGCTCCTGCTCCTTCATAGGCTTCATCCATGTAATGCGACCCAACGCCCGCACCTTTTTCAAACAGAACCGTAGCACCGCCATCAACCATTTTTTTTACGGTCTCGGGAATTGCAGACACACGCCTTTCACCTTGCATTATTTCTTTTGGAATTCCAATAATCATTGCTTTACTGTTTTAATTTTCAGAACAAAAATAGATATCCGGGCATTACTAAAATATGATAAAACTTAACTAAATGACCCTGTTTTGTTGTATCTGATGAACAAAACATGAATCTCTAATAATTTGAAAGTTAATTTTTTAATAATATGCAGAATTGAAATTTTTTGATAATTATTGTTTTCAGATTGATACTTGTATCTTTGCTCACTAATAAAATATATTTTACAACATGCCACAGGTTTCAAAAAGAGGAAGGGCCATGCCCGATTCACCCATACGGAAATTGGCTCCGCTGGCCGATAAAGCCAAAGAGCGGGGTGTGAAGGTTTATCATTTAAACATCGGACAGCCCGATTTGCCCACCCCGCCCGAAGCATTGGCAGCGATTAAAAACATTGACCGTAAAATTCTTGAATATACCCCCAGTGAGGGAATCCTTTCGTTCCGGCAAAAACTTGTGAAATATTACGACAAGTTTAACATCGATGTGGAGGTGGATGATATTATTATAACCACTGGCGGAAGCGAAGCGGTAACTTTTGCTTTTATGAGCTGCCTTGATCCCGGTGATGAAATTATTGTGCCCGAGCCCGCTTATGCCAATTACGAAGCCTTTGCCATTGTAGCCGGCGCGGTAATTAAATCCATTGCCGCCAGCATCGATGATGGTTTTGCCCTACCTCCGGTGGAAGAGTTCGAAAAACTCATCACACCCAAAACCAAGGGCATTATGATTTGCAATCCAAACAATCCAACCGGATATTTGTACACCCGCGAGGAGATGAATAAAATTCGCGATCTGGTGAAAAAATACGACCTGTACCTTTTTTCCGATGAAGTTTACCGAGAATTTTGCTATACCGGCTCACCTTATATTTCAGCTTTTCATCTGGATGGAATTGAGCAGAATGTGGTGCTCATCGATTCTGTTTCGAAAAGATATAGTGAATGCGGGTTGCGCATTGGAGCGCTAATTTCCAAAAATGCCGAGGTAAAACGAAATGTGATGAAGTTTTGCCAGGCCCGGCTGAGCCCGCCACTGATTGGCCAGATTGCCGCCGAAGCTTCGCTCGACGCGGATCCGGAATACATGCTGAACAATTACAACGAATATGTGAACCGCCGTAAATTCTTAATAGACGGACTGAACCGAATCGAGGGTGTTTATTCGCCTATTCCCATGGGAGCGTTTTACACGGTAGCCCGTCTGCCGGTTGACAATGCAGATGATTTTTGTTCCTGGCTGCTTTCCGATTTTGAATACGAAAATCAGACAGTTTTTATGGCGCCTGCTTCGGGTTTTTACACGGCTTCAGACAAAGGCATGGACGAAGTTCGAATTGCCTATGTACTGAAAAAGGAAGACCTCGCAGTGTGCCTTAAAATTCTGGACGCGGCGCTGAAAGTTTACCCTGGAAGCAAGGTGAGAAAAGAAGTTACCGTAAAGGAATCGGTTTGATTTTTTTTCCGGAAGAACATAAAAATAAGAATTTATCTTTTATCTCGTAGATTTTCCGGTTTCTAATCTACCTTTATTTCCTGTATATTTGTAATAAAATATAAAAAAAATGGTAGTTGATAATTTGTCGTTTACGGCTGTTTTTGTTGAGGTTCCGGAAGGTGGGTATGCTGCCTATGTTGAGGAAATTCCCGGGGCAAATACTCAGGGAGAAACTTTGGACGAAGCCAGAGAGAATTTGAAAGAAGCACTTCAACTGGTTTTAGAGACAAATAAAATGTTATCTCAAAAAGATATTCTGAAGGGCACAAAAAGTCACAAAGAGCCTTTGCTTTTTTCTGAATGAAACGCACAAAACTCATAAAACATTTATCAAAAAATGGATGTGTTGTGCTTCGGCAAGGAAAGAAGCATAGTATTTTTTATAATCCGTTAACTGGAAAAATTTCAGCAGTTCCAAGACATCCTGACATTAAACAGTTTACGGTTGAGAAAATTTGTAAAGATTTGGAATTGTTATTCCCGACAGGTAAATAATGAACTATCTTCAAAAAGAAGTCCGACATGAAAATTTCAGGTCGGACTTCTTTTTTTTGAGAGTCGTGTAAAAGTTTTTATTTCAGATTCTTAATCCGTTCCATCGCCTCAATGGTATTTTCCCTGTCTGCAAATGCAGAAAAGCGAAAATAACCTTCGCCGGCAGGACCGAATCCCGAACCTGGCGTTCCCACCACATTGGCTTCGTTCAGCACTTTGTCGAAGAAATCCCATGAACTCATTCCGTTTTTAGTTTTTACCCAAATGTATGGTGCATTTACTCCTCCAAACACTTCGTAACCTGCTTCGGTGAGGCTTTCCTTCATAATCCTGGCATTTTCCAGGTAATAGGCAATAATTTCGGCCACTTCTTTTTTGCCCTGTTCGGTGTAAACCGCTGCCGCTGCTTTTTGCACGGGGTACGAAACGCCGTTGAATTTAGTCGATTGCCGGCGGTTCCAAAGCGGCTTTACCGGATGAGTTTTTCCTTCTGAATCGAAAGCTTTTAGTTCTGACGGAACCACGGTAAACGCGCAGCGTGTGCCTGTAAAACCTGCAGTTTTGGAGAAGCTGCGGAATTCGATGGCCACCTCTTTGGCGCCATCAATTTCGTAAATGGAATGTGGAATGCCTTCTTCGGTAATGAAAGCTTCGTAAGCGGCATCATATAAAATAATGCTTTTGTTTTTTGCAGCGTAGTCCACCCATTTTTTCAACTCTTCTTTAGTGGCTACCGTACCCATTGGATTATTGGGGTAACACAGGAAAATTAAATCAGGAGTTTCTTCGGGCAACCTTGGAATAAAGTTGTTTTCAATGGTACACGGCATGTAAATGATGCCTTCATAATGCCCGGAATCATATCCGCCTGTTTTGCCTGCCATTACAGTGGTGTCGGCGTAAACCGGGTAAACAGGGTCGCAGATGGCAATTTTGTTGTCGTTACCGAAAATTTCCTGGATGTTTCCGGTGTCGCATTTCGAGCCGTCGGAAATAAAAATATCGTCTGCCGAAATATCGATGCCATTTTCCTGATAGGCATTTTTTGCAATGGCTTCGCGTAAGAATGCATAGCCCTGTTCCGGTCCGTAACCTTTAAACGTTTCAGCCTTGGCCATTTCGTCCACCCCTTCGTGGAAAGCTTTTACCACGCTGGGCACCAGCGGTTGGGTAACGTCGCCAATGCCCATTTTAATTACTTTTTTGTCGGGGTTCGCTGCTATAAACTCACTCACCCTTCTTCCAATTTCCGGGAAGAGATAGCCTGCCTGAAGTTTCAGGTAGTTTTCATTAATTTTTGCCATATTATTTTTGAATTATTTGCTCTTTTGTGTACATGTACGCAAAGTTAAAAATAAATTGATGAGCAAAGAATTCGTTTGGCTTAGCCGGAGAAAATTGACTGATGTTTAATACTTTTGTAAAATTAAAATGCGAGTTATGCAAAATTCATTTGTAAAATCCCATGGTTTGGGAAACGATTATATTGTTTTAAATCAGAATGAAATCAGTTTTGAACTCAATGAAAATGCCATCAGGAAAATTTGCGATGTGCATTTTGGCATTGGCTCCGACGGCATTCTGCTGAAAGTGCCCAGTTTTAATGCTCAGTTCGGATTGCGTATTCTGAATCCCGACGGTTCGGAAGCTGAAAAAAGCGGTAACGGACTGCGCATTTTTGCCAAATACCTGTTCGATTACCAGTTCGCCAAATCGAGGAAATTTACCATCGAAACGCTGGGTGGACTGGTTCAGGCGGAAATCATTCTGGAGAAAAATGGGAAAGCAAAAGCCGTGAAAGTGGATATGGGCAAGGCCATTTTTTCTTCTCCCGAAATACCGGTGAATTGCGAAAAAGAGGAGTGCATCGATGAAACGTTGCACCTGGAATACCGCGATTATTTGATAAACTGTGTTTCGGTTGGAAATCCGCATTGCGTGATTTTAACCGATAACCTCGACGAGAAGGAAGTAAAAACTTTCGGCCCGCAAATTGAAACCAATCCGTTTTTTCCCAACCGCATTAATGTGCAGTTTGCCAAAGTTGTTTCGCCAACCGAAGTGGAAGTGATGATTTGGGAACGCGGCGCAGGCTGGACCCTGGCGTCGGGAAGTTCGGCTTGCGCGGTGGCTGCGGTTACCGTTAAAAAAGGGTTGACCCAACGTTGCCTGACCGTAAAAATGCCCGGCGGCGATTTGAGAATTGAAACCGACGAAAACTGGAACATGCGCATGACAGGCGAAGTAAGCGAAATTGCAGGTGGTGTTTTAAGTCGGGAACTTGTTGCCGAACTGGTCTGATTCAGTGGTTTTATTAATTCTCCACTAAATATTCTATCCATTATTTAGAATTAATCCAAAAAGTAGAACCCGAAATAGTACATTTGTGTTGTATGTTAACAATTTAAAAAGTTATGGCAGAGAAATATATTCCGTTCTCAAAAGAAGAAGTTGAAAAAATAATTGAAAATTATCCTACACCGTTTCATATTTACGATGAAAAAGCTATTCGTGAAAATGCCCGCGGGTTTAAAAAAGCTTTCGAATGGAATGACGGATTTAAGGAATATTTTGCTGTAAAAGCCACCCCGAATCCCTACCTGGTAAAAATTTTGAGAGAAGAAGGTTTTGGAGCCGACTGCAGCTCGGAAGTTGAGCTGGATCTGGTGAAACGCATTGGCATGAGCGGGGAAGAGATTATACTTACTTCCAACGACACACCGGCTTCGGAATTTCGTGCAGCCAAAGAACTGGGCGCCATAATTAATCTCGATGATATTTCGCACATCGAATATCTGGAGAAAAATGTTGGTTTGCCGGAAACCATTTGTATGCGTTACAACCCGGGCGACCTGAAACAGGGTAACCTGATTATCGGTCATCCGGAGGAAGCCAAATACGGTTTTACGCACGACCAGATTATTAAGGGCTACCGCATTTTAAAAAGCAAAGGAGTGAAAAAGTTTGGTGTGCATACCATGGTGGCATCCAACGAACTCGACCCCGATTATTTTATTGAAACAGCAGAATTGCTTTTTAATCTCATTGTTGAAGTGAACGAAAAAGCCGGTGTGAAAATCAGTTTTGCCAATCTGGGCGGAGGTGTAGGCATTCCTTACAAACCGGAAGAAAAGGCGGTTGATTTGGAATATGTGAGTGCCGGAATTAAAAAATTGTACGAAGAAAAAATTGAAAAAAATGGCCTGGCGCCACTGAAAATCTTTTTTGAACTGGGACGTGCCATTACCGGGCCTTACGGATATCTGGTTTCAAAAGTACTGCACATGAAAAAAACCTACAAACAGTTTGCCGGGCTCGATGCCAGCATGGTGAATTTGATGCGGCCCGGAATGTACGGCGCCTACCATCACATTACAGTTTTGGGAAAAGAAAATGAGTCACACGATCAAAAATACGATGTAACCGGTTCGCTGTGTGAAAACAACGACAAGTTTGCCATCGACCGTATGTTGCCCGAAGTGGAGTACGGCGATATTGTTGTAATTCACGATGCCGGCGCACACGGGCACGCCATGGGATTCAACTACAACGGCAAGCTGAAATCTGCTGAGCTGCTGCTTCGCGAAAACGGCGAAGTGAAACAAATCCGCCGCCCCGAAACCGTGGAGGATTATTTCGCCACCCTCGATTTTGGAGGATTGAAGGATTTTGAAGTGTAGTTTTCAGGTTGACAGAGGAAAGATTTTTGCTACAAAGGCAGGAAGTGAAATAGAGTTTCAATCCAAGTGATTTACATTACTTTGATAACCGACCTCAGCGAGGTCATATGTTTATAGCAATGGAAAATCAACAGGTGTACGACTCCGGCTGGAGTCGAATAAAAAAAAACGACTTTTTTTTATAAACACAGACTTCGTCAGTTTCTATTTTTTAACCTCAGCAAATATCAGACTTCCAAGACTATCGTAAATTAAATCGCGACTGTTTTGTAAATCAGCTTTAAATTTGTGAGGGGGAAACAAGTTTCTGTTTGGTTTAAAAAAGCACATAATTGTTTCACTGCCTGGTTTGCCCTTGGGGTAGAAAGCGAATGCAAATTGATGGTCAGGGTATTATTTTGATAATCTGGTACCATATCTGCATCGCTTGTAAATATTTCTTTTAAAATAACCCGTCCCTCTTTTTGGGTGCTTTTATAAAACTCTGGCATAATGTTGTATAGCGCTGATTCTGCCCTGTAACTGAGCATTATGATTGCATTTTTTAGTTTTTTAC
>JAHYIT010000024.1 GCA_019429205.1 Mariniphaga sp.
TATGCTTTATTATTTGTACAACTGGCTTGCAGAATCCAATATCCCCGGAATTGGAATGTTTCAGTACATTTCGTTCAGGTCTGGTGCTGCTGTCATTTTAGCGCTTTTTATCACCACTGCTTTCGGTAAAAAAATGATTCGCATTCTGCAGGAAAAGCAGATTGGTGAAGAGGTTCGCGATTTGGGACTGGAAGGTCAGGTGCAGAAAAAAGGAACGCCAACCATGGGCGGCCTGATTATTCTTTTTGCCATTATTGTGCCCACACTTCTTTTTGCCCGCCTCGATAATATTTACATTTTACTGATGCTGATTACCACAGCATTTTTGGGACTTATTGGTTTTATCGATGATTACATTAAAGTTTTTCTGAAAAACAAAAAAGGGCTAGCTGGCAAGTTTAAAATTTTAGGTCAGGTTTTTCTGGGACTTTTTGTTGCCGCTACCTTGTTTATGAGCGACGATGTAATGGTTCGCGAAAACGTTCAAAATCCTTCAGGGAGTGATTTGCGCGAAATTGTTGTTGATCCTGAAACCGGCCAGCAAAAAATGATGTTTGTAACGGAGGACGTAAAATCCACCAAAACCACTATTCCCTTTATAAAAAAGAACGAATTTGATTACGCCTGGCTGGTTGCATGGGCAGGCGATGCCGCATCGTGGCTGAAGTGGGTGGTTTATGCACTGGCCATTATTTTAATTATTACAGCCGTTTCAAATGCTGTTAATTTAACCGACGGGCTTGACGGGCTGGCCACGGGAACTTCGGCTATAAGTGGCGCTACACTGGGTGTTTTGGCCTATGTAAGCGGTAACGTAATTTATTCCGATTACCTCAATATCATGTACATTCCTCATGTGGGTGAACTTACCATTTTTGTGGCAGCTTTTATTGGGGCAACCGTGGGTTTTTTGTGGTACAATTCATTTCCGGCCCAGGTTTTTATGGGCGATACCGGAAGCCTTGCCCTTGGCGGTATTCTGGCGGTTTTTTCGGTAATTATCCGTAAGGAAATTTTGATTCCGCTTTTAGGAGGAATATTTCTCATCGAAAACTTATCGGTGGTTATTCAGGTGATGTGGTTCAAATATACCAAACGAAAATTTGGCCAGGGCCGCCGGGTGTTTTTAATGAGTCCCATCCATCATCATTACCAGAAAAAAGGAATGCACGAAGCTAAAATCGTTGCCCGGTTTTGGATTGTGGGAATTATTCTGGCGGTTTTTACCATAGTAACATTGAAAATCAGGTAATATTTAAATAATTAAAATTGAGAAACAAATTGGTCATATTAGGTGCAGGCGAAAGCGGGGTTGGTTCAGCCATCCTGGCGCAAAAGCAGGGGTATGCCGTTTTTGTTTCCGATTTGGGGAAAATTAAAGATAAGTACAAATCGATTCTTTCGAAATACAACATTGCCTATGAAGAGGGGAAACATTCCGAAGAAAAAATACTGGAAGCTGAGATTGTGGTGAAAAGCCCGGGAATTCCGGATACTGCTACGCTAATTCTGAAGTTAAAAGAAATGGGTATTCCGGTGATTTCGGAAATTGAGTTTGCCGGAAGATATACCAAAGCAAAAACCATTTGCATTACCGGAAGCAACGGCAAAACTACTACTACTTTGCTCACGTACCATATTTTGAAAAATTCAGGTTTAAATGTTGGCCTGGCCGGAAATGTTGGAAAAAGTTTTGCCTGGCAGGTTGCCGAAGAAAACCACGATTTTTATGTGATTGAACTGAGCAGCTTTCAGCTCGACGGCATGTACGATTTCAGGGCCGATGTGGCTGTTTTACTCAACATCACACCCGATCACCTCGACCGCTATAATTATACTATGCAGAATTATACCGATTCTAAATTCCGCATCATCCAAAATCAAACCGAAAACGACTATTTCATTTATTGCGCCGACGACGAGGTTATTCAATCTGAAATAGCCAAAAAAAAGATAAAACCTGCCTGTATTCCTTTCACATTAAAGGAACCGGCTAATCCGGGGGCCGGAATTTTAAAAGAGAAATTGATTATAAATTTTAACCAAAAACAATTCAGCATGTCTATTCTGGATTTATCATTATCAGGAAAACACAACACCTACAACTCTATGGCAGCCGGCATTGCGAGTATGGTATTCCAAATTCGAAATGAGCAGTTGCGCGAGTGCCTTTCCAACTTTTATGGTGTTGAACACCGGTTGGAACAGTTTTTAAAAGTTCATGGAATTGAGTTTATAAACGACTCAAAAGCCACCAACGTAAATTCAACGTGGTATGCACTCGAAAGCATTCCCAAATCAATTGTTTGGATTGCCGGCGGAATTGACAAAGGAAACGACTACACCATGCTTAAACCGCTGGTGAAGGAAAAAGTGAAAGCCATAGTTTGTCTCGGAAAAGACAATTCAAAACTTCATGCTGCATTCGGTAAAGTTTTGAAAAATGTGGTAGATGCTTCAAGTATGGAAGAGGCTGTAAAAACAGCCTACTATCTGGCGCGAAATGGCGATACTGTTCTGCTTTCGCCGGCATGTGCCAGTTTCGATTTATTCGATAATTATGAAGACCGTGGAAATCAGTTTAAAGAACAAGTGAGGAATTTGTAGATGAATTTGGTTCAGTCGAAAATATTCAGGGGCGATCGGGTTATTTGGATTGTGCTGTTGCTGCTCTCGCTGCTTTCGCTGTTAATTGTTTACAGCTCAACCGGCGCTTTGGCTTACCGGCAGGCGTCTGGCAATACTATGCATTTTTTAATCCGGCAAATTTTTTTCCTGGGTGCCGGATTGGGGCTTATGCTTGTAATGGTCAATTTTCTTTCGGTTAAAATTTATTCCATTTTATCCAATTTTTTAATTTATCTGAGTATAGGGTTACTTTTGGTTTCAGTGGCCATGCAGTTTGCCGGAATGTCAGGCGGCAGCGGGCGTACCCTCGATATCGGATTTATTTCGTTTCAACCTTCCGAGTTGGCAAAAATTTCTCTTATTATGTTTTCGGCCAAGGTTTTAGGGAAAAACCAAAAATCAAAAGATGAACTAAAAAAGGCATTTTATATTATTATCGCGCATACAATTGTTGTTTGCGGATTAATTTTCGTTTCCAACTTTTCAACTGCAGCTTTACTTTTTGCCACCATTTTAACCATGTTGTTTGTGGGGCGCGTTCATTTAAAATATTTATTTTTTGTAATTGCAGTGGGTGTGGGAATCGTTTTAGTGACTTATTTTCTGGCCGACCAGTTTCCATCAGCTCCAACCCGAATACATACTGTAAAAGGAAGAATTGACCGGTTTATTAACGGCGACCCCAATGCAGAAAAAGGCATTACCCAGGCCGATTATGCCAAACTGGCTATATACGAAGGTGGAATTTTGGGAAAAGGACCCGGCAATTCAGATGTAAGCAACTACATGGCCGCTGCCTATAACGACTTTATTTTCGCTATTATAGTAGAAGAATATGGACTTATTGCAGGCATTGTTGTGATGTTCCTTTACCTGATTTTCTTTTTCAGGGCGGTGGTGATTGTGAGAAGGGCCACCCGAACCTTTCCTGCTTTTTTGGTAACTGGGCTTACCATGTTGCTGGTGTTTCAGGCCATGATAAATATTGGTGTTTCAAGCGGGGTTTTGCCAGTTACCGGCCAGCCGTTGCCCTGGGTGAGTTTGGGGGGAACATCGCTGCTGTTTACTTCGGTGGCTTTCGGTTGTATCTTGAGTGTGAGTTATCAGAATCAGGTGAACCGCGATATTCAAAAACCGCCGGTTCAGGTAGATTTACCTGACGACGATTATGAGATAAACAAATAGAATGAAATTGGAACGTGTTATAATAAGCGGAGGAGGCACAGGCGGGCATATTTTCCCGGCCCTGGCCATTGCAAATGAAATTGGCAAACGATATACCGGTGCCGAAATTTTATTTGTGGGTGCGCAGGGACGGATGGAAATGGAAAAAGTTCCGGCCGCAGGTTTTAAAATTATTGGACTTCCGGTTACCGGATTTCCGCGCAAGCCGGGCATGAAAATGCTCACTTTTGTGGTTCGCCTGATGAAAAGCAACAGGCTGGCCAAAAAAATTATCAATCAATTTAAGCCGCAGATTGCCATTGGGGTAGGGGGTTTTGCAAGTGGCCCCCTGCTCCGGGCAGCTGCAAAAAATGGCATTCCAACACTCATTCAGGAACAAAATTCATATGCCGGAATAACAAACAAACTGCTGGGGAAAAAGGCAAAAACCATTTGCGTGGCTTATGAAAAAATGGAACGATATTTCCCAAAAGAAAAAATTGTTTTGACCGGAAACCCGGTTCGGGAAAATTTATTGAGCCAGGTTGACAACAAACCTGAAGCCATAAACTTTTTTGGATTGAAAAACCCGGATAAAGTAATTTTAATTGTTGGCGGTAGCCTTGGCGCACGTTCGGTGAATAATGCCGTTCTGAAGAATATATCACTCATTGCTGAATCAGATGTGGAAGTAATTTGGCAAACCGGTTCCATTTATTACCGGGATATTCTGGATAAAATGAAAGATGCTACACCAAAAAATCTGCACATTCATGAGTTTTTGTCGCGAATGGATTTAGCTTATGCGGCGGCAGGTGTAGTGATTTCCCGAGCGGGAGCAGGAACTATTTCCGAGTTGTGCCTGGTTGGAAAACCGGCAATTCTGGTTCCGTCGCCAAACGTAGCCGAAGACCACCAGACGAAAAATGCAAAAGCACTGGCTGAAAAAAGCGCTGCCGTTTTAATAACAGATGCTGAAATTGATGAAAAATTACTGCCGGAAGCCATTCGTTTGATAAACGATAAGGAAACGTGCAAAAAGCTTTCGGAGAATATAAAAAAACTGGCCCGGCCAAAAGCAACAACGCATATTGTTGATGAAGTTGAAAAATTATTGAATAAATGAAAAGCCTTCAGAATATAAAAAATGTTTATTTCCTCGGAATCGGAGGGATTGGGATGAGTGCGCTTGCCCGGTATTTTAAACATTCGGGAAGGAATGTGGCCGGTTACGACCGCACTCCTACCGCCCTTACCGATGCATTGCAATCTGAAGGGATTGATGTTCATTTTGAGGATGATATCCGGTTTATTCCATCAAAATGGAACCCGATTGAAACCCTGGCAGTTTATACTCCGGCACTGCCCGAAGATCATAAAGAACTTACGTGGTGTAAAGAAAAGCCCATTTGGCTGATGAAACGAGCCAAAGTGTTGGGAATGGTCTGCAACGAGAGAAGTTGTATTGCCGTTTCAGGCACTCACGGGAAGACGACAGTTAGTACCATGACTGCAACAATTTTGAGCAAATCAAAAGCCGGGTGCGGTGCATTTCTGGGCGGAATCTCAAAAAACTTTGGAAGTAATTTGCTGTTGCCTCCTGAAAATTCGCCCTGGATTGTGGCCGAAGCCGATGAATACGACCGCTCCTTTTTGCATTTAAACCCACAGTTGGCACTCGTTACTTCAATTGATGCAGATCATCTTGATATTTATGGCGACAAAGGAAAAATTACAGAGTCGTTTGAAAAATTTATATCCCAGGTAAAAGAGGGTGGTAAATTGGTGATTAAGAAAGGAGTTGGCCTGGATTTGTTGAAAACAAAGGCTGAAATTTTCAGCTATGCGCTTACTGAAAATGCCGATTTTTGCACAGTAAATCTTCATTTGAACATGGATGGAGGATATTATTGTTTCGATTTGAAAACACCTGACGGAATAATTGCAAATTGCCAATTGAATTACCCGGGACAAATAAACGTGGAAAACGCTGTAGCTGCATCTTCGCTGGCTTTTCTGGCAGGAGTTTCTGCCGACGAAATTAAATCCGGCCTCGAAAATTACCAGGGGGTTTTGCGCCGTTTCGATGTAAAATTCAAAAGCGAAAAACAAATTTATATCGACGATTATGCGCATCATCCTGCCGAGTTAAAAGCGGTGATTAGTTCAGTGAAAGCATTGTATCCGAACAGGAAAGTTACAGGTATTTTTCAACCTCACCTATATTCACGAACCCGCGATTTTGCAGCTGAATTTGCAGCCAGTCTCGATTTGCTCGACGAAGTTGTTCTGGTACCGATTTACCCGGCTCGCGAAGAACCCATAAAAGGGGTTTCCTCGGAATTGATTTTCGGTAAAATAAAAAACGAGGATAAATTTTTGGTGGAAAAAAGTGAGGTTTCGGAGTTGCTGAGAAATCGTGAAACAGATGTTGTGCTTACCATGGGTGCCGGCGATATTGACGGAATTGGAGGACAAATTATTGAAGTTTTAAAAAATAAAAACTGATGTTGTTGAGAATTTTGAAATTAACAGGTTACATTTTGATGATAGCGTTTATCGTTGTCACTTTGGCTTTTTCTTCTCGGGAAAGCCGTCATGTTTCCTGTCGCAATATCGAGATTGAATTCAGCAAAAATGAAATAATAAAAATCAGCCGGGAAGAAGTTGCACAATTGATTGATAATTTGGATAATAAATTGGTTGGAAAAGAGCTTCGTGAAATAAATACTGAACTGATAGAGAAAGAAATTGAAAAACATCAGGCAATTTTAAATGCTGAAGTGTTTAAAGTGATTGCAAAAGACAGCAATTCCTATAAAGGAATTCTTGGAGTTCGGGTAAAACATCGTGAGCCGGTTCTTCGCATCATGGCTTCCGCTGGAACATATTATCTCGACAAAACAGGGGAACAAATTCCCATTTCGTCAAGTTATACGGCAAATGTGTTGGTTGCTTCGGGGTATTTTTCAGACGATTTTGCAAAAGAACAACTGCTCCCTTTTGCACTTCACCTGGAAAAAAATCTTTTCTGGAAAGCACAAATTGAACAGGTTCATGTAGAGCAGGACGGCAATGTGATGCTTACCCCACTGGTGGGCGATCACCTTATTGAACTTGGAAATCTTGAAGAATTTCAAGGGAAATTGCGCAATATGAAAGCATTTTACGAGCAGGTTTTGGTACGAAATAACTGGGATAAGTACCAGAAAATCAGTTTAAAATACAAAAATCAGGTAATAGCGAAAAAGAAATAATTATGGCTTCTAAATCAAGCTTTTCAGTGGTTATTGATGTTGGCACAGCAAAACTGGCGGCATTTGCCGGAATAAAAAACGATGAAGGCAAAATGAAAATTTTGGCCGCTGCAAAGGTACCTTCAAAAGGAATAAAACGCGGTGTTGTGCTGAATATTGATGAAGCTGCAAATTCGGTCGAACAGATTCTGGAAAAAATTCTGGAACAGGTAGATGGTAAAATTACAAAGGTTGACCTTGCGTATGCCGGGCAACCCTTGAAAACTATTGAATTTAAAGGTTCACGGCTGACTTCTGGTGAAGGAATGGTTACCCAGGCCGATGTGGATGAATTGTTTCGCGAAGCAAAAAATATCGGTTTGGATGAGGAATTGAGAATTCTCCACATTATTCCGCAATCATTTATTGTAGATGATGAACCAGCCGAACTAAATCCGGTTGGGGCAATAGGCCGGAAAATTGAAGCCACATTTAAGCTGATTGCAGTGCCTGCTATTTACATTGCAAATTTCAGCCGCGTTTTTGATAAACTTGGGGTTGAGCTGGGTGAGGTTACATTGGCTCCGCTAGCTGCTGCCGAAGCTGTCTTAACTGAAGATGAAAAAGAACTGGGCGCTATTTTGCTTGATATTGGCGCCGGAACCACAAAACTTGCCGTTTTCCGCGAGGGGGTTATGATTCATGCCGCGGTAATTCCGTTTGGCGGAAATGTAGTTACTCAGGATATTAAGGAAGGATGCTCCATTCTTCCCAAATGGGCAGAACAGTTAAAAGTTCAGTATGGACAGGCGTTGGGCGATTTTGCCGACGAACGAAAAGTGGTTACCATTCCCGGCCACAATGGTTGGGAACCCAAAGAAATTTCGTTTAAAAGCCTGGCATTTATCATTCAGGCCCGCATGGAAGAAATTATAGACAGTGTATATTTTCAGATTGAAAAATCAGGCATTGCCGATCAATTGGGCTCTGGAATTGTAATTTCGGGTGGAACTGCCGGTTTGAACAACCTGGTTTCGCTGGTGAAATTCCGTACCGGGATGGATGCACGGTTGGCATTTCCAGTAATCAGACCAGCGAATAAGCCAAAAGATTTTGCTGATTCAGATTATCTCACAGCACTTGGATTATTGAATCAGGCACTTGACAAGGCAGATCCGGCTCCAAAACCAAAACCGAAGAGAGATAAAAAGAAAAAAGAGAACCGCATAACCCCATGGATTAAAGGAGTTGTGCAGGGAGTAATTGATTATATGGACGACGACGAGGACGTGGCATTCAATTAAATAACGACGATATGACCGAATTAGTAAATTTTCAATTTCCAAAATCTTCCTCTTCAATTATTAAAGTAATCGGAGTGGGTGGAGGTGGCTGCAACGCGGTCAATCATATGTTTGAGGAAGGAATTGCCGGTGTCGAATTTATTATTTGCAATACCGATTCTCAGGCGCTCGAGAACAGTCCGGTGCCTGTGAAAATTCAGTTGGGAGTTACTCTTACTGAAGGACGTGGTGCCGGAAACATGCCTCAGATGGGTGAAGAAGCTGCCCGTGAAAATTATGAAGACATTAAAAATGCGCTGAAGGATAGTACAAAAATGCTTTTCATAACAGCCGGAATGGGAGGCGGAACAGGCACTGGTGCAGCTCCGGTAATTGCCAGTCTGGCCCGCGAACTCGATATTCTTACCATTGCAGTGGTTACCGTTCCGTCGCCTGCCGAAGGAAAAAAACGGTTTGGCCAGGCTATGGAAGGAATAAAAAAACTGGGTAAATACGTTGATAGTATGCTGGTGGTGAGTAACCAGCGGCTCCATAATATTTTTGGAGATTTGCCGGCACGCCAGGCCTTTAAAATGGCCGATAATATTGTAGCAACTGCTGTAAAGGGCGTGGCCGAAATCATTACCCTGCATGGAAATGTAAACATCGATTTCACTGATGTTTATACCGTAATGCATAACAGCAAAGTGTTTATAATGGGAACAGGCCTGGCAACGGGCGAAGGGCGTGCGATGAAAGCTGTGAATGATGCGTTGGAATCACCTTTGCTCGATAGCAACGATATTTATGGCACAAAAAATATTTTGCTCAATATCATTTCAGGAAAGGACGAAATTAAAATTGGTGAAATTGGTGAAATAATTGAAACTCTGCAGGAACGGGCAGGGCAGGCGGCCGATATTATTTGGGGGAACGGCTACGATGAAAACCTGGGAGACCAGGTGAGTGTAACCATTCTGGCAACCGGTTTTAAAACCAATCCAAACCAGTTGCTTCAACCCAGGGAAGAGCCCGAAAAATTTAACCTGGAAGAATCAGAAATAACACTATCTGATGAATTGGAAAAAGAGTATGAACCTGAACCCGAAGATATGTTAGTGGTGGCACATTATGGAAATCCGAAAAATCAAAAAGGAACTGAACCTGCTGATTCAGAAAAGGAAACAGACCGGCGGGAAAGGAATTCGTTTTCGCGAATAAAGAAAGATAAAAAGAAAAAGAACAAGAAGAAAGAAACTGTTAACCAGGGAAGTATAGATAACTGGTTTTATAAAAATTTTGGATTGAGTCGTTTGTTCGACGATGAAGACCAATCAATTGAAGGATAGTAAGTTTAACCTGAAAAGACAAGGATATAATGGATACAATGGCAAATTTTAATTTTTCGGAAACCGCGGGAGCAGCAATAAAAGTTATTGGAGTAGGTGGTGGTGGAGGAAACGCATTAAATCATATGTACAAACAGGGAATCCGCGATGTGGATTTCGTAATTTGCAACACCGATGCACAGGCATTGGAAGCCAGTCCGGTACCCATAAAAGTTCAGTTAGGCTCGGCGCTTACTGAAGGCCGGGGTGCAGGAAACCGACCTGAAGTGGGGAAACAGGCAGCCCTTGAAAACATTGAGGATGTAAAAAAAGCCCTTTCCAATAATACAAAAATGGTGTTTGTTACTGCCGGAATGGGTGGCGGAACAGGCACCGGAGGAGCTCCTGTACTGGCCGAAGCTTGCAGTGCCCTTGGTTTTTTAACCGTGGGAATTGTTACCATTCCTTTCAGAAATGAAGGAAAACGCCGGATTAACCAGGCCATCGACGGGATTGCAGAACTGGAAAACCATGTGGATGCCTTGCTGATTATTAATAATGAACGTATTCGCGAAATGTACGGTGACTTCGGAATTTCGGAAGCCTTTTCAAAGGCCGATAATGTGCTGGCAACCGCAGCAAAAGGTATTGCCGAAATAATTACAGTTCCGGGCTACATTAATGTTGACTTTGCCGACGTGGAAACCGTGATGCGAAAAAGCGGCCTGGCTTTGATGGGAACTGGTGTTGCCAAAGGTAAAGACAGGGCAACTGAGGCTGTTGAACAGGCGCTTAATTCCCCTTTACTGAATAATAACGACATTCGCGGAGCAAAAAATATTCTGCTAAACATCACATCCGGAACACATGAAGTGACCATGGATGAAGTAGGGAAAATTACAGATTATCTGCAAAACAAAGCCGGTTTTGACGCCGATTTGATTTGGGGAAACGGAAAGGATGAAAACCTCGGAGAAGAGATTTCAGTAACCCTTATTGCAACCGGGTTTGGTAAAAGTTCAATTGCCGAAATTACAGGTGAACGGAAGCTGGAAAAGGAAACCCATCAGTTAAATGTTGATGGTTCGGAAAAAGAAAAGAATGAGTCTTCGGGTTTTGTTTCAGAAAAAGAATCATCCAAAACAGATCAGAAAACGTTCAGTTTTAGCGTTTCTGAAGAAAACACTGAGGATGACCTGGAGTTTGAAGTACTTTACCCGAAAACAATAAAAGAACGGAAAAACAGCTCTGACAATACTAACTTGGACTTTTCGTCAGTTTCTGATGAGGATCTGGATGAAATTGAAAATATTCCGGCATACAAGCGCAGGCAATTGCGCATGAATGATCCGAAGTATAAAAAAAAATTCTCAAACTATTCGGTAAACAGCGATAACAAACTGACCGATAAAAATTCGTACCTTCACGGGCAGGTAGATTAAAAAACAGAAAATTATGTCACTTTTTGAACAGATTAACGAAGATTTAAAAGCGGCGATGAAAGCCCGCGAAAAAGAGAAACTGGAAGCTTTACGGAACATCAAAAAAGTAATGATTGAAGCCCGGGCTGCCAAAGGCGCCGGTTCTGAATTAACCGATGATGAGTCGCTGAAAATTATTGCCAGGCTGGCCAAACAAGGAGTCGATTCAGCCACTATTTTTAAAGAGCAGGGTCGCGAAGAGTTGTACAACCAGGAAATGTTCCAGGTTGCTGTTTACAAAACCTACCTTCCTGAAAAAATTTCGGAAGAAGAGCTTACCAAAGTAGTAAAAGCCGTAATTGAAAAAACAGGGGCTTCTTCGATGAAAGATATGGGAAAAGTGATGGGAATAGCTTCAAAAGAACTGGCCGGAAAAGCCGAAGGATCTGAAATTGCTGCCAAAGTAAAAGATTTGTTGGCCTAACTTTCAGTCAACCGGTTTTCTCCGGGTGATTTTTAATCATCTAATTCGTTGCCGTTATCCTCATCTTCGTCTGAAATCTGGTCGGCAACATGGTCTAAATCGGCGTATTTGTCTTCGTAATCCTGTTTAACTTCGTCTTTCAGGAAACCGTCATCATCATAATCGTCGTCCTCATCAACAATCTGAATGGCTTCGTTTTCTGTCATTCGGAGCATGTAATATTTATCTTCGGTTTCAAAAGGCAACGCTGTTACCTTAATTCCGTGTTTATCGAAAAAATGGATGAGGTGATCCGCAAATCCATCGGAATAAACAAACTTAATTTGTTCCTGTATATCTTTGTCGAGTTTGTTGTAATCCTTTATTACCTTTGGTTTGTTAGGCGCCATAATTCAAAATTTTTTTGCATTTTCAAATTTTATCCGCAAGCTAAGTATTTTTGGTTTTCCTGGTTTGTACTCAATTCAAATATAACCACAGCAAATAAATAGTATCCTTTTGATATTTCCAACTGTTCAAAGATTTTTTTTTGCATTTTTCCTGCGCTTGATTTTTCCGACAAAGCATTCCTTGTCGGTGCACCAGTTGCACTGATAACCCATTTGTTTGCAGTATTTTCCAATGCCTGTAATCCCACTTACCGATTTTATGGGATGCATTAACGCAGAATCGGAAAGTTTAATTCCGCAAATTTGGGAAGGTAAAAGTGAAAAAAGCTTGTGTTGTTCGGCTACACTCCAGTTACAATAGCCCGGTGAAAAAGGGTCGGTAATGCTAAATCCTACCTGTTTAACTTCCTCCAAAATTTTTTCCTGCAGTTTCCCGGCGGCCTTGTCAACCGTTATCGAACCAATAACATCGAGTACATAAGCCATCATTTCATCTCCTTCGGTTGCTTTTTGTTTCGAAAGTTCAGAAATCCCGGCACCTGCTGTGCAAACAAACAGGGCAAATTTGGTGGCTTTCTTCATTTGGGTGACAACTAGTTGCCCGGGGAAAAACTGCTGGTTTTCAATTTGAATGGATTCGTTTTGAAGATGAACAGAAATGTGATTAAAAATCTGAAATGCTCCGGTTATCTGGCACATTTCAGGGGCTAACTTCAATGCTTGATTTATCAGGTCTGGAAATGGCTCAGGGGTTTTTCCCTGTTTAAATCCCATAAATTCTTCAATTTCTTCAGGAAGAACATCAACATCTTCAAATTGAAATTGAAAGATTTTAGTCATGAGATTTTTTTGGTTTTTTAAACAGGTTTCAAAAATTTTTATCCTTCAATAATTTCAATTTTTTCTATCACATCTCCTGCACGAATGGCATCTATAACCTCAAGCCCTTCAACCACTTTCCCAAAGCAGGTATGATGTCCGTCGAGGTGTTTGGTGTTTTCGCGGTTGTGGCAAACAAAAAACTGCGAACCTCCGGTGTTTTTTCCGGCGTGGGCCATGGAAAGCACGCCGCGGTCGTGGTACTGGTTGTTGCCGTCAGTTTCGCACGGAATAGTATAACCTGGTCCGCCGGCTCCGGTTCCGTCGGGGCAGCCACCCTGAATTACAAAATTTGGAATTACCCGGTGAAAAGTAAGGCCGTTGTAAAATCCTTCTTTTGAAAGTTTTACGAAATTAGCCACAGTTTCTGGCGTATCTGCATCGTAAAACTCAACCTTCATCGTACCTTTTTCGGTAATGATGTTTGCTTTTGTAGTCTTTGTCATCTTTTTAATTTTTACGGCGCAAAAGTATAAAAATCCCCGATATTTTTGTCCGGATGGTTGCAGCATAAATTGCGAATTGATATCTTTAGACGAATATTTTAATTAAAATCTATTGAACTATGCGCGAATTATCCGTGAAAACCAGAAGAAATTTTATCAGGAATTTATCCGTTTTGGGAAGTGTTGCATTCCTGCCCGGCAGCTTATTGGCCTGCAAATCACAAATTCCGGGGTCCGAAATGAAATTGGGATTGGTTACCTACCTTTGGGCAAAAGACTGGGATATTCCCACAATCATTAAAAATTGTACTGAAGCAAATATTCCCGGGGTTGAACTTCGGGTAGAACATGCCCATGGAGTTACACTTGATTTGAACAAGGCAGAACGCGAAGAGGTTAAAAAACAGTTTAACAACAGCCCGATAACCATTGTAGGAATGGGAACGAATGAGGACTATCATCATCCTGACCCTCAAAAACTGAAAGAATCAATTGAAACAACCAAAAAGTGGCTTCAATTGAGCAAAGATATTGGCGGTTCAGGCGTAAAAGTAAAACCCAATGCATTACCCGACGGTGTTTCGAAAGAAAAAACGCTGGAGCAGATTGGCAAAGCTTTAAATGAATTGGGTGAATATGCCTTGGATATGGGGCAATTAATTCGCTTGGAAGTTCACGGACGCGAAACTCAGCAGTTGCCCAACATAAAAACGATAATGGATTATGTTGAAAATGATGGCTCAACGGTTTGCTGGAATTGTAACGATCAGGATTTGGATGGCCAGGGACTGGAATACAATTTTAACCTGGTGAAAGATCGTTTTGGCGATATTTGTCACGTCAGGGAAATGAATATGGGAGATTATCCGTACCAGCAACTGATGGATTTGTTTGTGAAAATGGACTACAACGGCTGGATTTTACTTGAATGCCGTTCCGATCCGCAGGATAAAGTAGCTGCGCTAAAAGAACAGCGCCAGGTTTGGAAGGAAATGATTGGCAAAGCCCAGTCTAAATTATAAACATAAAAAAGCCTCTTTAGCTCAGTTGGCAGAGCAGCTCATTCGTAATGAGCAGGTCGTGGGTTCGAGTCCCATGAGAGGCTCGATTTTCCTGTTGAATGAACCTGTCATTGTACTGGGTAATGTTTTTTATTTTGAATCAACAATTTTTGGTCAATGGTAAATGGGTTGAAATCAATTATATTTACTAACTTTTACTTGTTTTTTTTGTTGAATTTAAATTCAAACTGTTATGAAAAGAAATATTGATACGCAAATGCAGAACATTCATTCGAATTCTTTTTTGTCGAAAAAAAAGTTTTATAGCCTGATTATAATAGTTTTGATAATTGTTTGTTCGAACCTGGAATCTGATGCCCAGCAACTTGATGTGCCATACGTTCCAACACCTGAGAGTGTGGTTGAAAAAATGCTCGATATGGCCCAGGTGGGTCAGGGCGATTATGTTATTGATTTGGGATCAGGCGATGGGCGCATAGTAATTGCTGCTGCCAAACGGGGTGCTTACGGGCATGGCATTGACTTGGACCCCAGGCGGATACGGGAAGCCAGGGAAAATGCAATAAAGGCCGGAGTAGAGGATAAGGTTATTTTTATGGAAGGAAATATTTTCAATACAGATTTTAGCCGGGCGAGCGTGGTTACCATGTATCTTCTGAACTCGGTAAATATTCAGTTACGCCCTCATTTACTGAAAAATCTGAAGCCCGGTTCACGCCTTGTTTCACACGATTTTGATATGGGATCGTGGAATGCTGACCAGTTTTTTCGGGAAGAAACCAGTGATATTTATTTTTGGGTGATACCTGCACAAGTGCAAGGCCAGTGGACATGGAACATTGATGGAAAATCTTTTTCCATGACGGCTAAACAGGAATTTCAGGAAATTGAATTGCAGATGAAAGATGGAAATAATTTGCTGCCGGTAACCAACAACTTGCTTAAAGGCGACAGAATTAGTTTTACCGCTGCAAATCCCTCATCAGGCGAAAAGTACATTTACAGTGGCAGAATTGAGGGTAAACAAATAACCGGTATTGTTCAAATTCACCGAAAAAATGAATCAGCTATAAAAGACTGGAATGCTGTTTTGCAGTAAACACTAAATATTGTGCCGGGTAGCGATTCTTAATTTTTTAGAAAAAAAGGCCGGTACATTGCTGCACCGGCCAATTTTTGCTCTGAAATCCCTATGGATATTTTTGGTTTTTATTCTTCAACAACTTTGGAATAATCCATGGCAGCTCTTCGTTTGTAAGAATTATGCCGCCATATTGCATTTTCCTCTGCTGCCCTGAACAATTCATCGGCTTCTGCCGGGAACGATTTTTTCAGTGAAGTATAACGCACTTCGCCGTTCAGGAAGCCCTGGAATTTGCTCCAGTCGGGTTCTTTTGAATCGAGTTGGAACGGATTTTTGCCGTCGTTTTCCAGCAGCGGATTGAACCGGAAAAGTGACCAGTATCCTGATTCAACAGCCCTCTTTTCTTCATCCTGTGTATTGCCCATTCCTGCTCTCAACCCGTGGCTGATACAAGGTGAGTAAGCAATGATAATGGATGGTCCCGGGTAAGCTTCGGCTTCACGAAGCGCTTTCAGGTATTGTGCCTGATTGGCACCCATGGCAACCTGTGCCACATAAACGTACCCGTAGGTCATCATCATGGCGCCCAGATCTTTTTTACGGATTTTTTTACCTGAGGCGGCAAATTTTGCCACTGCACCCACCGGTGTAGCTTTCGATGACTGGCCTCCGGTGTTTGAGTAAACTTCGGTATCCAATACCAAAACATTTACATCTTCGCCACTGGCCATTACATGGTCTAAACCACCGTAACCAATGTCGTATGCCCAGCCATCGCCGCCAAATACCCAGATTGATTTTTTCACCAGGTATTGTTTCAGTTTGGTAATGTCTTTGGCGTAACTGCTGTCGCTGCCGGCAATAACTTCCAGAACTTTCGCAGAAGCTTCAACCGAACCGTTACCATCGTTTTTATTGTCGATCCAAAGCTGGAATACTTCTTTCTCAGCATCTGAAGCACCGTTTGACAATGCACTTCTCATAATGTCTTCCAAACGGTTGCGTTGTGCATTAACACCTTCTGAAAATCCAAAACCATATTCGGCATTATCTTCAAAAAGCGAGTTGCCCCAGGCAGGACCGTGGCCGGAGTCTTGATTTTTGCAATATGGAGTTGAAGGCGCTGAACCACCATAAATGGATGAACATCCGGTGGCATTGGCTACCATCATACGTTCTCCATAAAGCTGGGTAATGAGTTTAATATAGGGAGTTTCACCGCAACCTGCACAGGCGCCCGAGAATTCAAACAACGGTTGTGCAAACTGTGAGTTTTTCACTGATTTGGTTTTATCCACCACTTTTTCTTTCAAAGAAATCTCATTCACCATATAATCCCAGCGTTTAATTTCGTCTTGCTGTGAATCAAGCGATTTCATAATAAGTGATTTTTCTTTTGAAGGACAAACTTCCACGCAGTTTCCGCAGCCGGTACAATCAAGTACGCTCACCTGAATACGGAAACTCATTCCATTAAACATTTTCGACGGAGTGGCCACACGGGCTTCTGTTCCTTCCGGAGCTTTTTCCACCTCTTCATCTGTTAACAGGAACGGACGGATGGCAGCATGCGGACAAACATAAGAACACTGGTTGCACTGGATACAGTTTTCGGCCTGCCATTCAGGAACGTTTACGGCAATACCTCTTTTTTCGTATGCGGCCGTACCCAGCGGAAAAGTACCGTCTTCGTTCCCAACAAATGTGGAAACCGGGAGACTGTCGCCTTTTTGACCGTTAATTACATCCACAACTTTTACTATATATTCCGGACGATCTGATTCTCCATTGCCTTCTTTTACATCAATGTTTTTCCATTCGGCAGGAATGGCAACCTTATGAACGTTTTTACCACCGGCTTCCACGGCGGCAAAGTTCATGTTAACCACTTTTTCGCCTTTGTTTCCGTATGATTTTACAATGGCTCGTTTCATTTCATCTACGGCCATTTCGTAAGGAATTACACCGGTAATTTTGAAGAAAGCCGATTGCATAATAGTGTTGGTGCGTGTTCCCAAACCAATATCTTCACCTAACTTTGTACCATTGATAATGTAAAACTTAATTTCGTTTTCAGCCAGGTATTTTTTCATGCTGTCGGGTAACCGGTTTTTGGTTTCTTCTTCGTCCCAAATGGAGTTAAGCAGGAAGGAACCGCCTTTTTTCAGGCCTTTTAAAACATCGTAAAGATGAAGATAGGCCGGAACATGGCAGGCTACAAAATCGGGAGTGGTTACCAAATAGGTTGAGCGGATTGGTTTGTCGCCAAAACGCAGGTGAGAGCAAGTGAAACCGCCAGATTTTTTGGAGTCGTACTGGAAATAACCCTGGCAGAATTTGTCTGTTGCATCGCCAATAATTTTAATGGAGTTTTTGTTGGCGCCTACGGTTCCATCAGATCCCAAACCGTAAAATTTAGCCTGGTAAGTTCCTTTGGGTGTAATGTCGATTTCTTCTTTTGGAGGAAGTGATTTAAAGGTCACATCATCAACAATACCAATGGTGAAATCGTTTTTCGGTTCCTTCATTTCCAGGTTTTCGTAAACCGAAAGAATTTGAGATGGTGTGGTGTCTTTTGATCCCAAACCATAACGTCCGCCAACAATAATGGGCGCATTTTCTTTTCCGTAGAAATGGGATTTAATGTCGAGGTAAAGTGGTTCACCACCAGCTCCGGGTTCTTTGGCACGATCGAGTACTGCAATACGTTTTATCGTTTTTGGCAGCGCCTGCAGAAAATGTTTTACTGAAAATGGCCGGAAAAGGTGAACAGCAATCATCCCCACCTTTTTCCCCTGAGAAGCTAAATGATCAATGGTTTCTTTAATGGTTTCAGTTACCGAGCCCATGGCAATAACAATGTTCTCAGCTTCCGGATCACCATAATAATCGAACAGGTTGTATTCACGTCCGGTTAGTTTTGTAATCTCCTTCATGTATTTTTCTACAATATCAGGAACTGCGTCGTAAAACCTGTTTACAGATTCTTTTGCCTGGAAGAAAATGTCAGGATTTTGGGCTGTACCGCGGGTTACCGGGTTTTCCGGATTTAAAGCGCGATCGCGGAATTCCTGCAGTGCTTTCTGATCCACAAGCGGAATTATATCTTCCATTTGAAGTGCTTCAACTTTTTGAACTTCGTGAGAAGTGCGGAACCCATCGAAAAATGCCAGGAAAGGAACTCTTGAGTTAAGTGTGGCCAAATGTGCCACACCGGCCAAATCCATTTCTTCCTGCACCGAACCTGAGGCAAGCATTGCAAATCCTGTTTGGCGGGCAGCATAAATATCGCTGTGGTCGCCAAAAATAGAAAGGGCATGACCGGCAATTGCACGGGCGCTTACATGAAAAACCGTCGGAAGCAATTCCCCTGCAATTTTGTACATATTCGGTATCATCAGCAGTAAACCCTGCGAAGCAGTGTATGTGGTGGCCAATGCACCCGATTGAAGTGCACCATGCACCGCTCCGGCTGCACCTCCCTCGCTCTGCATTTCAGCCAGGCGAACAGGGCGTCCAAACATGTTTTTTTTGCCAAAAGCTGCCCATTCATCAACATATTCGGCCATAGTCGATGAAGGCGTAATCGGGTAAATACAAGCAACCTCACTAAACATGTAGCTCATGTAGGCTGCGGCGTAGTTCCCGTCACACGTGATAAATTTTTTTTGTTTTGCCATTATTTTTCTCCTTTGTTTCAAAAAATTAATATTTCGTTTTGAATTGTTTTTAATATAAAAAACCAAAAAGCCAGAGGGGAATTTTGTTTTTGCTTCCGGTTTCTATCATATCAGCTGCGGCAAATTGCCCCTTGGCAGGTTCTGTTTTATGCCCACCAACCAAAAAATTCCAGGTTTCATTCACCAAAAAATCGCCATTTTCTGAACTGTTAACCGGCTGTGTGTAACCAACCTGGTTGTAAAAGAACGTATGCCGAAGATTTTCTTTTTCAATATTTTCGGGTGCAATGGCATATAACAGGTTTGTATTTTGCATATACACTTTGTCCGGCTTTTTTAATTCGTTTTCGCCTCCGTTTGCATAAAGCAACTGAATTAGTCGTGCATTTTTAAGGTAGCGAAGGTAATTCATAACCGTTGCACGCGATGTTTTTACATCAGCCGCCAATTTACTCACATTTGGCGAAAAAGGTGTTTCTGAAGCTATGATATGCAACAGCTTTCTGAGTTTTGGTAAATATTTTAACTCAATTTGGTTAATATACGGTACATCAATTTCCAATGCCAGGTTGATGTGTTTAAGCAGGCGGTTGGAATAAAAATTTGGATTGTCAATAAAATAAGGGAAAATACCATTCTTGAGGTATTCTCCAAAGTAGGCAAGGGGCCTTACTTTGGAAACAATTTCGCTTGCAATTTCAACGTGGTGATTCAAAATATCGGGAAATGAGTAAACCGGAAAATTGTTTTGTGTGGTATAATTTAAATATTCCCGAAATGAAAGTCCTTCCAAATGATTGACTTTAACAATCCCCTTCAAATCAGGATTATCTTCGGTTATGCGCAATACAGGCGATGAAGTAAAAATTATTTTCAAACCGGGCAGTCTGTCGCGACATTGCCTGAGTTCTTTTGACCAGTTGGGGTATTTCTGAATTTGGTCGAGCAAAAGAATTCTTCCGCCACATTTTACAAATTCATCGGCAAATGAAATAATTGTTCGCTGGGTAAAATAAAAGTTGTTCAGATTAACATACAAAACTGAATTATCATTTGGGTATTTTTGTTTCAGGTAGTCGAGTAAAAAAGTAGTTTTGCCCACGCCCCTGAAACCTTTAATACAGATGATCTGGTCTGACCAGTCAATAGTTTTTTGCAACTCCCTCCGAAGTGTTGGGTGGGTGCTTTCCAGCAAAGTTCTATGTGTATTTTGAAAATATTCCAAGATGTAATTTTCTTGCAAAAATAACAGTTTTTACCTGAAATTGTAATGTGAAGATGTCAGTAAAAAAGAATTTATGTAATTTAGATTTGATAAAAATAAAAAAGCAGGTTTTTGGCCTGCTTTCTTTAGTTGTATATAATGTTAAGTTTTTATCCGTCGTTCATGGAGGCCAGAAATTCTGCAATTGAATTGGAACGCATGAGTCTTGTTCTCATAAATTCCATAGCTTCCAGTGAATTCATGTCTCCAAGGTAATGGCGCAATACCCAAAGTCTGTCGAGAAGTTCTTTTTTGATAAGCAAATCTTCGCGACGTGTGCTCGATGCCGGAATATCCACTGAAGGGAAAATTCGTTTGTTCGAGAGTTTCCGGTCGAGTTGCAACTCCATATTACCTGTTCCTTTAAATTCTTCAAAAATAACGTCATCCATTTTCGAACCTGTATCGGTTAGCGCTGTGGCCAGGATGGTAAGTGAACCACCTTCTTCAATGTTACGTGCAGCCCCAAAAAACCTTTTTGGTTTGTGCAGGGCGTTTGCATCAACACCACCGGAAAGAACTTTTCCTGAGGCTGGCTGCACTGTATTGTAAGCGCGCGCTAATCGTGTAATAGAGTCGAGTAAAATAACCACATCATGTCCGCATTCAACCAGTCGTTTTGCTTTTTCCAGCACAATGTTGGCCACTTTAACATGTTTGTCGGCCGGTTCATCAAAAGTTGAGGCAACTACTTCTGCATTAACATTCCGTGCCATATCTGTAACTTCTTCAGGGCGCTCATCAATCAGCAAAACAATCATGTAAACTTCCGGGTTGTTGGCTGCAATGGCATTTGCAATTTCCTTCAGCAAAACGGTTTTACCGGTTTTGGGTTGTGCCACTATTAAACCGCGCTGGCCTTTTCCAATAGGGGCAAACATATCAACCACCCTGGTTGAAATATTATCATGTCCGTTTCCGGTTAGTTCAAATTTTTCTTCGGGGAAAAGGGGTGTCAGGTGGTCGAAAGGTACCCTGTCGCGAATGTATTGCGGGCTTCTTCCGTTAATTTCCAAAACTTTAATAAGCGGAAAATATTTTTCTCCCTCTTTTGGTGGTCTTATGGTGCCGGTAACTGTATCTCCGGTTTTTAACCCAAACAGTTTTATTTGCGATTGCGAAACATATACATCATCGGGCGAGTTCAGGTAATTGAAATCTGATGAACGAAGAAATCCGTAACCGTCCTGCAATATTTCCAAAACTCCGGTATTGGTAATTATACCGTCGAACTCGTAATATTTGCTGTTATTTCCTTTGCCTGAAGGTTGATTCCCGTTTTGTTGTTTATGCTGATACGGTTTTTGTTCCTTAAAATCTTTTTTATGGAATTTTTTCTTTTCCTGTTCTTTATTGTTTTGTGGCAGGTTTTCTTCCTGGGCAGTTTTTTGTTCAGCTTGTTCAGCTTTTTTTATCACCGGTTTTTGATTCTCTTTTATTTCCTCCCGGTGTTTTGCAACAGATGTTTCTGCCTTTTCTTTTTCAGGTTGTTGAGCTTCCTGGCTTTTGGGTTTGTCGTCGGTTTTTGCATTTTTCGACTTTTCGCTGTACCCCTTAATAATGGCTTTTATCTGGTCCTGGCGAGTTTCAATCGAATTATCATTATCATCAGGTTTTTTCCCCTTCGCCTCAATGCGTTCAGTTTTTGTTACCGGCTCAACCCTGTCGCGGCGTGGTCTCCTGCCGCGGCGATCATCTTTGTCTTTTTGATTCTCACTGTCCTTTGGAGTATCTTGTTTTTTTCGCAAAAAATTCTTGAATGTAGAACGTTCTTCCTTTTTCTGATCGGTTTGATCTTTCGGATTATCTTTTTTTACTTTTTTTTCTGCTTCCTGAACGGCTTGCGTATCAAGAATCTTATATATCAGATCCTGCTTTTTGAAAGATTCTACACGTTTGATGTTTAGTCCCTTTGCTATATCACGCAATTCAGGGACGAGCTTTTTATTCAATTCTAAAATGTCGTACATTGTATAAATGTTATTATTCTCTTATCCTGATTAAAATTTATTTTGATAATCTATTTGGAACAAATAAAATGGAGACGAGAAATTGTTGAAATTCGGCTGCAAGTATAGTAAATACTTATCACATTCCAAAAATTCCAAATCTTTTTTTAATTCATATACCGTTTTTATGCAACTAATTTAATATTAGAACGTTTATGTCTTTCAATTTTATTTTGGAAACTGGCAATTTAGTTTCGTCAGGTTATTAACTATCGTTTTTTACGCTTACCCTGAATAAAAGTTTTGATTTTTGCAGTAAGATTTTATTAGAAAACGAACAAAATGTGTATTTGTTTTAATTTTTAGAATCTGATATTGTATTTTAATTTTAACCGCAGGGCACTTTCATCCATAAAAAACGGGCCATCGGTTTTTAAGAACAAGGTATTCCAGGCGATTATTATTTCATTGCCGGGTTTTAAAATCCATTGAAAACGTGATTGCCAGCCTGCATTTTTACTGGCGTTATCATATTGCACAAAATTATATAATGTGATGTTGGGGCTGAACAAAATGTTGGCATTTAACTGGTAAATGTTTGCTGTGAATTTTCCATCCGGAAGTTCAACGTGGTTTTGGATAAAAGACCCGCCAAGGAAAAAAGGAACAGCCACCTTCCAGTTAGCTTTCAGTATAATGTCTTCGCGTGTTCCATGGTAAAACTGTCCAAAACCGTAAGTAGCCACTCCCCATAAATTTCGGGCTCCCTTGGTTTTAAGCTCAATTTTGTGGCGCCACCATTCGTAACCTTTTTGCTCAATGGTAATACCCTGGAAAATATTAAAATCATTATAAAGAAATTCATATTGGTTCAATATGGAGTAGCTGATTTCCTCTCCTGAAAAGAAGCGAATTCCAAGCGGTTTAAGCATTATTTCACTTGATTCGCGATTTTTACTTTCCAGATTTTGAATATAATTAAATGTAGTTCCAAACTGAAGTTGCATTATTCCCCATTTACCGGGGCGGGGGCCTAATTCCAGTTCGCCGTAGCTTTCTTTAATATTGGTACGGGGCACAAAACCCATTCCGGCAACAAAATTTTTCCCAATTTGGTGATGCCCCAGCCGGGCTTTTACCAAATCGTTCGGATAAGAAAACTGAGCGCCCCAGGCTCCATTGCCTCCTTCCATATTCCGTGTATTCGATTTTAAACCAAACAGTGCAAGTGTAATATTTTTATTTCCCTGAAAGGTGGAGGTGGAAAGTTTCATATCGGCGCCGGCCAGTAAGTTGGTTGAATCAGCCAGTGCATTTCCATGAGTGCCAATTATGCCAACGGACGATTGTTTCCCCAGGTTATGGGAAATACGCATGACCGAAAAGTTTTGGTTGCCGACTTGCCGGTCGTCGTTCATGTGCAACATGCCAATATTCCAGTTTTTATGTTGCCCGGTAAGTTTTGCACCGTAATTAATCGGAATGGGTTGCCCATTTTCATCCAGCCCCATCCTACGCGAAAAAAAAGGAATAATCCGTTTTGCTGCCGGACTTTTATCGTCGCTTTCAATTCCAAACTGAAAATAATTGGCGCCGTTTAAAAAGAAATCCCGCTTTTCAGGAAAATGAAGGTTGAACCGGGTAAGATTGATCTGGCGGTCGTCCACTTCAGTTTCGGCAAAGTCGGTATTTATAGTAAGCGACGACCTTAGGCTGGGTGTAATCTGGTAAAAAAGATCGACTCCTCCGGTAAGTCTCGAATCATTTTTCCCCCCTTTTTTTGAATCGAGGCCGGTTACAAGGTAAGGCGAAATATCGAGCCCGATTCCCTGAGTTATATCTTTAATACCATCTAAAACAGCTGCGTCGGAAACCTGGAATTTATGCGTATTCAGGTTTGCCTCTGGCCAGTATGATGATTCGATATTACTTACAATATGCCGGATGTATTTAATTCCCCACTGCGCGTTCGATTTGTCGAATCCCATTGATTTAAAAGGAATGGATACCTCGGCTTCCCAACCATAATCTTTTATGCTGGCTTTCCCTGTCCATAATCCATCCCATTCTTTATTAAACACTGCCCCGTTTTCACTAATGAGCGCATCGCCAATGGACCCACGCGGGCCAATCTGAAACCAGTAACCATTGCGTTTGTCGAGGTAGGTATCTAAAATAATCTGAATCCTGTCGTCGTTTCCCAGGCTTACATCGCGGGCCATTTCCTTCGCAGTTATTTTTTTGGGATCGTCCCAGCACTTCACAGCAAAATAAATGTTGTGCTCGTCGTAACAAACCAGGAATTCGGTTTTTTGGGAAACCGGTGCCCCTAAATTGGGTTCGCGCTGGTAAAAATCGCTCACAACAAATGCTTCGTCCCAAACTTCCTCATTCACATTTCCGTCGATGTGGGGAGGGGTATCAATTTTAACGGCCTGAATTACAGGTTGCGCAAATACTGATTGAATGGACAATACAAAGATCCAAAACAGGGAAAAACTTGTTTTCAAAAGTGTTTTTTTTAAAAATGAAGGGGCTAAAATAATAAATTCTTGGTTTCTTTTTTATTTTTGCAGAAACGTAAAACGATGAGAATAGAAATTGAACGACCTGACCAGGAAGAACTCGAAGACGCGGGTGTTTTCGACTGGCCGGTTTGGGAGCACGACGAGGATAAATTCGATTGGTACTACGATAAAACTGAACATTGCTATATTATTGAAGGCGAAGCAAACATCGTTTCAGAATTTGATACGCTTACCGTTAGACCCGGAGATTACCTGATTTTTCCGGCTGGTTTGGAATGTGTTTGGGATATTCAGTCCAAAATAAAAAAGCACCATTCTTTCGAGTAAACATTTTACGTAATCGTTAAAATGTCTCCTTCTTTTTTAACCGAATACGTTTTTAAATTTGTATTTGCCGGACCTTCTACCACAGAACCAGTTAATGAAAATACCGAACCATGACACGGACAAGGCAACTGATTGTTTGTATGGGAGTATGTTACGGTGCATCCCTGGTGCGTGCAAACTTTCGACAGGGCGATGTATGAATTTTCTCCCGAGCGAATAACAATAATGTCTCCGGTGTAGGCGAAACCTCCAACTGTTTTAAGATCTGAAAAACTGGCGTTATTCAAATCTACTTTAATTCCGTTGCCGTTTTGGTTATTGTCGGCATCGTCCATCACGTCATCTGTGCCATCGCTGCAGGAATTGAGAAACAGCGGTGCTGTAAATAACAAACTGCCGCCAACAGCAAACTTTTGTAAAAAATCTTTTCTTTCCATTTTTAGTTAATTTTTAATAATATTTAATTCTGAATTCTCGAATCAGGTTAAACCCCAAAAATAATTTTCCATCACCTCAATTTCCGTGGGTGGCAGTGTAAAGTCCTTGTGTGAAAATTTGCTGCGAATTGGACAAAATCAACTGAAAGAGGTGCCCTCCTGTGTCGATGTCAACCCCCAGCGAAAAGGGGTTTGCACCCGGCAAATCATCTGTAAAAGGATGCAGGTATTCTAAATTCGCAGAAACTTTGGACGAAAGTCTTACTGACCCAGCCAAACCGGCTGTAAAAGCCGAAATATCTTTATTTTCAGTAATTGTTTTCTCCTGTGCTGTTAAAATGGTTGCAAAAAGAAGAAAAAATATTCCTGCAAAAAACACCTTCATATTTTTTTATAACTGAAACACAGGAAAATGGATTTTTGTTTTTGGTTTGTAAGAATTATTTTTTCAGAATTAATAATAATGGTTTTTTTTAGGATTTTTAAAATGATTACATAGAAATTAGGCAGAGAGGTTAAATGGAGCACTTTTTTTGCAGGACAATTCCATGTAAAAGTTAAATTTGTAAATGAATTGCGAATATTTTTATAAACATTAAAAATTTTGCGTTGTTTTTCCTAACGACTATTTGATAATATAAAATCAGCAATGGATAAATTTTCATCGGTTGGAAACCAGGAACAGGAAACAATAAACGACCTGTACCAGACATATCTTGAAAATCCGGAATCTTTGGACAAAAGCTGGCAGCATTTTTTTGCCGGATTTGAACTGGCCCGTACCAATTACCCTGTTAAGCAGGCCATGGACATGGCGGGAGACATTAACAAGGAATTTGCCATTTTGGGTTTAATTCACGGCTATCGCCAGCGCGGACATTTGTTTACAAAAACTAATCCCGTTAGGGCCCGTCGCAAATATGCACCAACACTCGACATTGAAAATTTTGGCCTGAGCCAGGATGATTTGGAAACCGAATATCAGGCAGGAAACGACATTGGTATCGGACAAGCAAAACTGAAGGATATTATCGAACACCTTGAAGCCACCTATTGCCATTCTATAGGCGTAGAGTATGTTTATATGCGCGATCCCGAAGTAGTTCAGTGGCTAAAGCATAAAATGGAAAGCAGCCGAAACAGCCAGGAACTTTCGGATGAAAAACGAAGGGATATTTTTTATCATTTAAAAATAGCAGTCGGGTTCGAAAGCTTTATTCATAAAAAATTTGTGGGGCAAAAGCGGTTTTCACTTGAAGGCGCCGAAAGCCTGATACCAGCTCTCGATGCTGTTATCGAGCGTGGCGCCGAACTGGGTATCGAAGAGTTTGTGATGGGAATGGCTCACCGCGGCAGACTAAACGTTTTGTCCAATATTCTGGAAAAACCCTACGAAAATATTTTCAAGGAATTTTACGGAAAGGAATACGAGGAAGATATTTGGAACGGCGATGTAAAATACCATTTGGGCTATGAAAATGAAGTTGAAACCGACTTTGGCAAAAAGGTGAAACTAAAACTAATGCCCAATCCGTCGCACCTCGAGGCAGTTGGACCTGTTGTGCAGGGGATGGTGCGTTCGCGCATAAATTCTGCATACAACAGCGATTACAGCAAAGCCGCCGGAATCATTATCCATGGTGATGCTGCCATTGCTGCTCAGGGTGTGGTTTACGAAACCATACAAATGTCGCAGCTCGACGGATACCGGACAGGTGGTACCATTCATCTTATCATCAATAATCAGGTTGGGTTCACAACATCCTACCTCGATGCCCGTTCGAGCACCTATTGTACCGATGTGGCCAAAGTAACCCGTTCGCCCGTGTTTCACGTAAACGGCGACGATGTGGAAGCCCTGGTTTATACCATCAAACTGGCAATGGAGTTCCGTCAAAAATTCCAAACCGATGTGTTTATCGATATTCTGTGTTACCGAAAATACGGGCACAACGAAGGCGATGAACCCCGTTTTACTCAGCACAATCTTTACAAAGCCATTGAGAAACACCCGAACCCGCGTGATATTTATGCCGAAAAACTTGCAAAGCTTGGGTTAATGACTCAGGAGGAAGCAAGGAAGAAAATTAAAGATTTCGATCGGTTTTTGGATGAAAAATACAAGGAATCTGAAAAAATTGACAAACTGAAAATCCGGAAATTTCTCATCAACGAATATCAGTCATATGAAATGCCCCAAAAATCGATGTTCGACCAATCGGTGAAAACAGGGGTAAAAGCTGAGGTTATTTTTAAAATTGCAGGAAAAATAAACAGTCTGCCCAAAGATTTAACCTTCTTTAAAAAGGTTAACCGTATTTTATCTGACCGGCGAATGATGATGCTCGACGACCGTCTCGACTGGGCCATGGCAGAACTGCTGGCCTACGGAACGCTGGTAACCGAAGGCCATCCGGTGAGATTAAGCGGACAGGATACCGAACGCGGTACATTTGCCCACCGTCATGCTTCTTTTGTAATAGAAGGAACGGATGAAAAATATTTTCCGCTAAAACATATTGCAGAAGATCAGGCAACTTTTCATGTCTATAATTCACTCCTTTCAGAGTATGCAGTTATGGGATTTGAATATGGATATGCCCTGGCCAAACCCAACGGTTTAACCATTTGGGAAGCTCAGTTTGGCGATTTTAATAACGTGGCACAGGTGGTTATAGATCAATATATTACACCGGCATTTGAAAAATGGGGGATGATGAACAATCTGGTTTTGCTGTTGCCGCACGGGTACGAGGGCCAGGGGCCTGAACATTCCAGTGGCCGTATCGAACGGTTTCTCGAATTGTCTGCCAACAACAACATTCAGGTTGTGGTGCCAACAACACCGGCAAATATGTTTCATCTGTTGCGCAGGCAGGTGAAAATGAAAATGCGTTTGCCACTTATTGTGTTCACGCCAAAAAGTTTGTTGCGCCATCCGCAGGTAATTTCTACGGTTGAAGACCTGACCAAAGGCATTTTTCAGGAGGTAATGGATGATCCGTTAGCCGATCCGGAAGTTGTGGAAAAAGTTATATTTACCTCAGGAAGGTTGTACTACGATTTGGCCAAACATAAATTGGAAAAAGGATTGTCGAATGTTGCCATTGTAAGGCTTGAGCAAATTTATCCTATCCCGAATAAACAAATTAACCAGATTCTGAAAAAGTATAATACCCCTAACCTGGTTTGGGCGCAGGATGAACCTGAAAATATGGGAGTATGGCCGTTTTTGAACCGGAAACTTAATTGCCTGGGATTAAAAGTTGTTGCGCGAAATGAAAGTGCAAGTCCGGCTGTTGGATTGATGGAAAAACACACGCAGGCTTTGGAGAAAATATTAAATTCAGTTTTTGAAGAAAAAGAAGTTGTTGCTTCATAAAAAAACCAAAAATGATTGTAGAAGTAAAAGTTCCCAGTCCGGGAGAATCAATAACCGAAGTTGAAATAGGTACATGGCTTGTCGAAGACGGCGCCGTGATTCAAAAAGATCAGGAAATTGCCGAAGTGGAATCGGACAAAGCTACGCTGACCATTGTGGCAGCCGAAGCTGGAAAAATTGCCATTAAATCTGCCGAAGGCGAAACTGTTGAAGTAGGCGCCATTGTCTGTACCATAGACACTAACATAAAACCGGAGGAGAAAACGGAAGAAGAAAAACCACAGAAAAAAGATTCTTCGCTCGAATACGAAAAGGAAGATAAAAAACAGAAAAAAGTAGAACCAGAGGATAAACAACCCGAAGTTCCTGAAAAAAAGGAAGAAAAATCAGAAAAGGTTTCAAAAGAATATGACCTGGTAAAAGTTACGCCTGTGGCCAAAGAGTTAATGAAAGAACACGATATTTCGGTTGACGATGTAATTAAAGGATTGAAACGCCTCGGTAAAAAAGAGGTTGAAGCAGCTTTAAGCGCAAAAGGAGATTCTTCTGGATCGGCTTTAATGCAATCCAAGGAAGCATCACGCGAAGTTGATCGAAATCGAATGACTTCGCTCCGCCGAAAACTTAGTGAACGGTTGGTGGCGGTAAAAAATGAAACGGCTATGCTCACCACCTTCAACGAAATTGATATGGGCAACGTAATGGAGTTGCGCAAAAAATACCAGCAGCAGTTTGTAGAAAAGCACGGATTCAAACTGGGTTTTATGTCGTTTTTTACCAAAGCAGTAGCCCTTGCCATGGATTTTCATCCTATGGTAAATGCACAGCTCGACGACGATGAAATTGTATCGTCGCAGTTTGTGGATGTGGGTATTGCGGTTTCCACACCCAAAGGGCTTATGGTTCCCATTGTGCGAAATGCCGAAAGCAAATCCATTCCGCAAATTGAACTGGAAATTAAAGAGCTGGCCGAAAAAGCCCGCAACAAAAAAATATCGGTTGACGAATTGAAAGGCGGAACATTCACCATTACCAATGGCGGTGTGTTTGGTTCGCTGCTTTCAACACCCATCATCAACCCGCCGCAATCGGCCATTTTGGGTATGCACAACATTGTGGAGCGCCCGGCAGCCATAAACGGGCAGGTGGTCATCCGCCCCATGATGTACATCGCTTTGTCATACGACCACCGCATCATCGACGGAAAAGACTCGGTTGGCTTTTTGGTGAAAGTGAAAGAATTTATTGAAAACCCGGAACGGCTGTTAACCGGGGGAAGAGAAGCAGAGAAGCTGTTGCTGGAGATATAAACGGCTGCACTTATATTTATAATATTCAGTATATTTGAACAAAAAAATGTTTGCAGTACGTGGTATATACGATGGAAAACGTGTGAAAATCATTGAGCCGGTTAACAAGAATAAAAAGTACAGAGTAGTTGTCACTTTTCTTGAAGAGGTAACTGATGATGAACAGGAGATTCGTGATTTTGCATCCCGGACTGAAGGTTTTGACTTTTGGGAAAATACAGCAGAAGACATTTATCAGGATTACATTCCTCAAAAAAAGGATAAGAAATGACTATCGGCGATATCATTTTGATTCCTTTTCCTTTTGCAGAATTCAATCAAAAAAAGGTTCGACCGGCAGTTGTAATTACAGAAACGGCAGATAAATATAAGGATGTTGTTGTATATGCAATAAGTTCTGTCGTTCCCTCTAAAACTTCACTCAGAGAATTCATAGTATTTCCGGGAGGGACAAACCGGCTTCGGGTTAAATCGGTTGTTAAATCCGACAGAATAGTCACAATTAAAAGAGAAGATATTATTGCGGAGTTGGGAAAACTTTCTGAATTTGAATTGAATACTTTTAAATCAATTTTGGCTGAAATGGTTCGGTAACTTTAATTTTTTTTCTTCCTGAATTTTCCTAATAAAAATTACAAAAAAGCTGTTGAATAGTTTATAACTGAAAGTTAAAACATTGGATTGAATTACAGGATTCTTTTCATTTTCTGAAAACTTTCCAATTCAGCCCATAACCCACCAAAAAAACCGTGGTGAAAATGGCATTGGTAGCAGATAATGCCTGCCAGCCAATCCACACAACCGGAATAAAAAGTATGGACAGTTGGGCAAAAACGTATAGGTAAAAACCGTCGCGGTGCAGTTTCCATATTCGGATTGCCCCCGTAAGCGAAAACGCAAAAAGTGCCATAAGTAACGTAAAATAAAGCGGAGAAATGGTTTCGGTGCTGTGCCAGGATGAATATTTTATGATAAGTTCCGACGTCTTTTCAAAAAAAAGCGCTGCCAGAAAATAACCGACAAAACCTATGCTGCTGCCAATAAAAGTTAACAGGCACAATGCACTTGAAAACGGGGGACGTTGATTTTTTTGTTTTTGTGATTTAAACTCTGATTCCATTCAATTCTTCAATTCTTTTTCGTTTCAATTTGTCAGTTTTCCAATTTTCCAATTTATCAATTTTCCAAAATTAATTGTTCAAAAATAGTTCATTTTTCCCAACGGCATCAACCAACGGCTTTTTTAAAATGTATTACCTTTGGGCTGAATTTCAAAGTTTATGCACAAATGAAGAGAGATACGCTGGTTTTTGATATCATTCAGAAAGAACGGGAACGCCAGTTGGGCGGAATTGAATTGATTGCTTCCGAAAATTTTGTGAGCGACCAGGTACTGGAAGCCATGGGCTCGGTAATGACCAACAAATACGCCGAAGGCTACCCCGGGCGCAGGTATTACGGCGGTTGCCAGTTTGTGGACCAAACCGAGCAACTGGCCATCGATCGCATTAAGAAATTGTATGGCGCAGAATGGGCCAACGTGCAACCACACTCCGGGGCGCAGGCCAACCAGGCCGTTTTAAGCGTTATTCTGAAACCGGGCGATACATTTTTGGGGCTCGACCTGTCGCACGGTGGCCACTTGTCGCATGGTTCGCCGGTGAACAGTTCGGGAATACTATACAATCCGGTTGCCTATAAGGTAAAAGAAGACACCGGTTTGGTTGATTACGACGAAATGGAAGCATTGGCGCTGGAACACAAACCAAAACTGATTATCGGCGGTGCGTCGGCATACAGTCGTGAGTGGGACTACCGGCGAATGCGTGAAATAGCCGACAAAGTAGGCGCCATACTGATGATTGACATGGCTCACCCGGCCGGACTGATTGCTGCCGAGCTATTGAAAAATCCGGTGAAATACGCCCATGTTGTAACTTCTACCACCCACAAAACGTTGCGCGGGCCGCGTGGCGGAATCATTCTGATGGGCAAAGACTTTGAAAATCCGTGGGGAGTGAAAACCCCGAAAGGGGTCGTGCGCACCATGTCGTCGCTGTTCGATTCGGCTGTTTTTCCGGGCCAGCAGGGCGGACCGCTGGAACATGTAATCGCCTCAAAAGCAGTTGCATTTGGTGAAGCGCTGGAACCTGAATTTAAGGAATACCAGAAACAGGTGCAGAAAAATGCACAGGTGATGGCCAAAGCATTCTTGGAATTGGGCTACCACGTCATTTCCGGTGGAACCGACAATCATTCCATGCTCATCGACCTGCGTTCAAAATATCCCGGCATAACCGGAAGACAGGTGGAAAACACATTGGTTCAGGCAGATATAACCGTGAATAAAAATATGGTTCCGTTCGACAGTCGCTCGCCTTTCCAGACTTCAGGCCTGCGTGTGGGAACGCCTGCCATTACAACCCGCAGTGTAAAAGAAGATTTGATGCCGGTTATCGTTCAGCTTATCGATGACGTGATTTCCAACATTGAAAACGAAAAAATGATAAAAGCCGTTGGTGAAAAGGTACATCAAATGATGAAAGACTATCCGCTTTTTGCGTATTAGTTCAAAGTTTAATGTTTAAAGTTGAATGTGTAAACTGTGTCTGAATGGTTCAAATTGCTAAAATACAATGTTTTTTACTTTAAACTTTGAGCTTTAAACTTTAAACTACGGATGGAATGGTACATCATTTTAGCGCTGCTTGGAACCGGACTGGTAGCCGGTTTTATTAACACTACTGCCGGCGGTGGTTCCATGCTTGCGCTGCCACTGCTTATGTTCACAGGACTTCCGGCAAACGTGGCCAACGGCACACTCAGGGTGGCCATTTTGTTTCAGAATATTGTTGGTGTAAGTACCTTCAGGCAAAAGAAAATTCTCGATTTTAAAAGCGATTACCAGTTGGTTTTACCTGCTTTGGCCGGTTCAATGTTAGGTGCACTCGTCGCTGTTGAAATGAATGTGGCTTTGCTTGAAAAAGTAATTGCCGGATTGATGGTGGTGATGCTGCTTCTGGTAGTATTAAAACCTGGTGCCTGGGTGGCTGAAAAGGCCGGTATTTCGAATCCAAAGCCAACTGTTTTTCAATATTTTATTTTCTTCTTAATTGGTTTTTACGGCGGATTCATCCAAATGGGAGTTGGTTTTTTTCTGCTCGCCGGACTTGTTCTGGGTTGCGGTTACAATTTGGTGAAGGCCAATGCTGTTAAGGTTTTTATTGTGTTGATTTATACCATTTTCACCATCGGAATTTTTATGTTTCACGATCAGGTGAACTGGTTGGCCGGATTGATACTGGCAGTTGGAAACATGGCCGGCGCCTGGTTGGGTGTTCACTTTACCATAAAAAGCGGTGCAAAATATGTGCGTTATGTATTGATTCTGGCGTTGGTGATTGTTATTCTGAATTTGTTTGGGGTGTTTGGGTAGGAAGCAGGAAGCGCGAAGACGAAACACAGACCAGATATTAGTCTTCAACTCGAAACTCGAAACTTTGAACTTCTTAAATGATACAAAACGATAAAATAGCAGTGACTGTGGTAACCGGATTTCTTGGTTCAGGAAAAACCTCTTTTATCAATTTTTTGCTGAAGAAGTATTATGAAATACAGTTTGCCCTGGTTGAAAATGAGTTTGGCGATGTGGCCATCGACACCAAACTGATTAAGGGAGTGGACGCCAGCCGGCTTTTTGAACTGAAACAGGGATGTATATGCTGCACCATTACCAATGAATATGAACTGGTGCTTCAGGAACTGGCCGAACGTTTTCCGCATGTGCAGCACCTGCTGATCGAAACCACCGGCGTTGCCGACCCGGCAGGAGTTATCCGCCCTTTTTTCAGGGAAGAACCGTTGAAAGAACTTTACGCGTTTAACGGCGCCATTTGTATGTTGGATGCACTTAATTACGAAAACCAGCCTGAACAGGAAATTTCCCTGAAACAACTTGCCATGGCCGATGAGGTGGTGGTTACCAAAGCAGAGAATTTTCAAACTGCAGAAAGAGAAAAGGTTAAAAAATGGATAGAAAAAATAAATCCGCTGGCCCGTAATTGGTTTTCAGAAAATGGTAAAACTGATGGTTTGGATTTATTTGCCATCAAAAAACAAAACAGGCATTTTTTTGAGCGGATAACTGCTCATCTTCATGCAGATATTGAAACCAAAACCCTCCGTTTTTCTGCTCCTTTAAACCGAAGGGAATTCACCCGTTGGCTGGCTTATAATCTCGATGTTTACAAAAACGAAATTTACCGGATGAAAGGAATTCTTTGTTTCGAGAACGAACCGTTTGAATTCATTTTGCAGGGTGTGGGGGGAAATTTTGAAATCACAGAAGGTGAAAATTTAGCTGCTGAAAGTATCAATCAGCTCGTTTTTATCGGGAAACTTGATGGTTTGCCTTTGGATTATTTCAACCTATAATGGTAATCCACAGCGGAATAATAAAAATGGAAAGCAGGGTTCCCAGTACCACAATGCGGGCAAAGAGCTTGGTTTCCAGGTGATACTGAACCGATAAGGCATACGGTGTTAGCCCAAGTGGCATGGCCGCATCCAAAACGGTTGATTTGAATTGGTTGGTAGGGAGATTTGAAAACTGAAGCAATCCATAAAATATGGCCGGTAATACCAACATGGTAACTGCAGTAAAAACAGCTACCTGAATCCATTCTCGTGGTTTGCCGAAATCCTGGAGGCCAAGAAAAATACCCAAAGAAAACAAAACCACCGCCGTTACCGAACCTGAAAAGAGGCGAAGTGTTTTATCGGCAAATAACGGCAGGGTTATTCCGAAGGAAACGATGGCAATGCCAATAAAAACCGAGATAAGGAGCGGATTTTCAATCAAATTTAGGCCCACTTTTTTCAGGCTGAATTTTTCATGTCCGTGGGCTTCAATCAAAATCAGTCCCAGTGTGAGCATCCAAAAAATATAAACCGCAGAAAGCAAAGCGGCAACCGGAAGAATTTCGTCACCAAAAGCACTTGAAAGAATGGGAATCCCCAAATAAGCGATGTTACGGAAGGGTAAAATCAGGAACAACGAACGTTTCATCCGGCCCGAATAGCCAAACAAAACAGCAACAGGATATACCAGCAATAAAAGGGCAACGATGTAAGCAGAATTGATAAGGATGAGGGGAAAGTACGTTTTTAGTTCGCCCTCGAGGTGCAGCATGGAAACAATGACCAGTGCAGGAAAGCCAATCAGTAAAGCATATTTATTTAAAATTTCGATCCAGCTTTGCGAGGCCATTTTCAGGCGTGCGAAAAATGTTCCGGTAAGGATTACCAGAAAAAGGGGCAAAACCGTTTCAAATGCAACTATGAATGTATCCATTCACCGTAGTTGATATGCGGACGCACGTCGGTAACCATCATGCCGGCTTTTTTGGCGGCTTCAATTCCCAGGTCGCCGTCTTCAAAAACCTGGCATTTTGCCGGTTCAACACCCATTAATTCAGCGCATTTTAAAAAAGTATCGGGGTTGGGTTTGTGGCGGGTAACATCGTCTGCCGTAACAATTACATCAAAATAATGGGCAATCTGAAGTTCAACCAACTGCACCTCTGTACTTTTTCGGCTGGCTCCGGTACCCACAGCCAGAGGCAATTTTCCAAAGTATTCTTTTACAATGGAGATAATTTCATGAACCGGTTCCAGCAATTGAGCCGAATCCCAGAACGACTGCTGTTTCAGCTTCACAATTTCTTCCGGATCGGCAGAAAGTCCGTATTGCTCCACCACCCTCCGGGCAAATTCAATGGTAGCACGCCCGGTCATTTCGAGCATAATCTGTGGGTCGAATTTAAACCCGTAAACTTCGCCAACTTTATTCCAGGTGGCCATGTGCACCGGCAACGAATTGGAGAGCGTTCCGTCAAGGTCGAATATCAATGCCCTGGCATCAGGGTGAACATGTAATCCCATATTTTTCAGATTTTTGGCAAAAGTAATATTTCACAGGCGATTGCGAATGGAAAAGCAGGGAATTCGGGAGAAGGTTAAAGATTGGTTAAAGGGAACCGGAATTCTTGGAGTATCAAATTTTGCAATTATTTCTTTTCAATATGAATTAAACTGGAAGGGTACTATTTCAAATAAAGTTTCACATGTTCGTCATCAGTAATTATTTCGAGATTTTTAGTTTTTGCCTGTGCAACAATCAACCGATCAAAAGGATCCTGATGGTGAAATGGTAAATTCTTCAGTGTTTCAAGGTCTTCAAAATCAAATTCAAGTATTTTAAAACTTTTGTCATCGAGGTATTCTTTTAAATCTGCCAAAGTGCCTTTCAACTTCAATTTTCCAATACTCAGTTTAATCGTAATTTCCCATAGACTTGCATTGCTTAGAAATATGGTATTTTTTACGTCCTCAATTTTGTTTTGAATTATATGGTCAATTCTTTTATCACCAACCATGTACCAAAGCAGAATGTGGGTGTCAATCAGGTAATTCATTTTTGGTAGGCTTTAAAATCGTCGAGAGGAGCATTAAAATCATCAGAAATGTAATCAATTAAGTATTTACCAGACCCAAAGATTTTTTTTTCTGAATGTTTTTTCGTGTTCAATTTTTTTTTCAAGATAAGCACTTTATTAATTGAAGAGGGATCTTTTAACCGGGTTATCCAGTCTATCAATTCTATTTTAATTGTATCAACATTCATATTCCGAATTTTTTCTTTCAAAGTTAGAAATAATTTCTCATTTGGGGTAAATCATAAAAACCTGAAAAGTTCAACATTACCTCTCCGAAATATCCAGCATAATAAATAAACTTTTTTATTCTTTCACAAGTTTCAGATTTTCAATTCTTTCAAAATCTTTGATGTTCAAAGTTGCGATTTTTAGATCATTGACGATTGCAGTAGAGGCAATTAATATGTCTTTGAGTCCTATTATTTTATTCCTTTTTGTCAATGATTGAATTATTTCAGAAGCAATTTCTACATCTTTTTCCTGCAAAGGAATAATTTGGATTTTACTGAATATTTTGGTCCAGAAATCACGCTGTTCATCTCTTACTCCTGTAAGGATTTCCAGTTTTGTAATTACTGAAATTGCAAATTTGTATGATTTTGAAAGCTCAACAAATTTGGTTTTTGCTTTATTCTTTTTTCTGTAATAATCGATTAATATAGAAGTGTCTAAGCATATAAGTTTTTTGTCCATTTGGAGAACTCTTTATTAAATTTTTTGAAATTACTTTCTTCATCTTTTGTCATTACCGGGCCTGATAACAGTAATTCAGTCAAATCATTATTAATTAAAGATTTGTCAGTGGACATAATTTGTTTTTCAACTTCCTTTTTTATTTTTAATTTTTGATCCGGAGGAAGTTGTTTGATTAATCCAATCAATTGATTAAAACCAATATCTAATCTTAATTCCATAATTTTTTTTCAAATATATTCATTTTTCAATGAAATTATCCATCTATTATAAGAGTTTATCTCCCCGAAATTTCCATCACCACAATCTCTGCCCGGCTGTTGGTGCGGATGGGTGGCCCCCAGGTTCCGTAACCGGATGAGACATAAAAATGGGTGTTTTTTATTTTGCCGTACCCTTTGCTGATTTCGAACATAGCGCTTGTGATGTAATTAAACGGCCACATTTGTCCGTTGTGGGTGTGCCCAGAAACCTGCAAGTCCACACTGTGTTCAGCAACTTCAGCCAGTTTGTAAGGTTGGTGGTCAAGCAAAAAAACAGGTTTTCCCGTATCCACGCTTTCAAGGATTTCTTTTAAGGTCTTTCGCTGTTTTCCATACATTCTTTCTGCCGTAATATCTTCACGGCCAACAATAGCAATTCCATTGGGAAGAATTGCAACACTGTCGCGCAAAACAGTGATATTGTGATTTTTCAAATATTCGTGAGCTGCGGTTGCATTGCCATAAAATTCATGATTTCCCAAAACTGCAAAAACACCATGTTTTGCACGAAGGTTTTTCAGCAAATCGCCCATATTTTTTTGAATTACCGGTCCCAGATCTTCATCGAAAACATCGCCGGCAAGCAATACCAAATCAGCATTTTCGCGATTGACCAGTTCCACCATTTTGTTGAGTCTTCCATTGGAAATCATCATTCCCAGGTGAATGTCGGAAACCAGCACAACCTTTTGTTTTCCCTCTGGTAATGGTTTGTTTAGTTCAAAAGAAACCCTGTTTACAGTTGGAATTTTAGCGTTTAAAAATCCGCCAATCAGAATTATTGCAGAAAGCGAATAAACCACAAAAACACCAATTTTCCCGTTGTCACTTTTCCAGTTAAATCTGAGAAATTCTGTTAAATTGAACAACCCGTTAATTCCACGTAGAATATCGGCCAGTAAAAATAGCAAGGTAAGATATACCATGGCGCCCAGCCACCACGAACCAATTTTCACAAATGGTTCGGCGAGTGCCATGGCACCCGTTCGCTCGGTAAACCGGCCAATAACATAAGCAAAAGCCACCAGCCAGAATAAAATGGTAAATAGCCACCAAACATTTCCGGCAGGGAATATTGTCCGTGTGCGTGAAAAAATATACAGGTTAACCAGCAAGTTAACCGCAAAAACTATTACAAAAAATATCATATATGTTTTACCTTTCATCATTAATTTGTTAAACATTTAAACCGAAAATTACAACAAAGGTTCAGTTGAGTTTTTTTGTTTTATCCTTTTCTGAGTTAAATAAATTTCCGATTTTGCGCAACATTTTGATTTTTACCTAAAGGACAGTAAAAAATACATTTATGGCAAAACAAAACGAAAAACCGCAAGCTGATTTACAACCAAAAAGCACAGGCGTACTTAAATGGATTGAACTATTGGGAAACAAGTTACCTCATCCGTTTTGGCTGTTTGTCTGGATCATCGGATTTATTATCGTTTTAAGTGCAATTACAGCATTTATTGGTATCAGTGCAGTTGATCCGGGAAGCGGAGAGATAGTAAAACCTCAAAACCTGATATCGGGTTGGGGATTGCGGCGGTTTCTGGAAGAAATGGTAACCAACTTTGCCCATTTTGCACCGTTTGGATTAGTGCTTGTCATGTTAATGGGAGTTTCGGTGGCCGAACGCAGCGGATTGCTCACTATTATTCTTCGCACCATGGCATTTGCCGTTCCGCGAAAAATTGTTTTGCCTGTAATTTTTATCATCGGCGCCTGTGGAAATATTGGTTCCGATGCCGGTGTGGTAATTGTCCCGCCCATTGCTGCGCTTATTTTTGCCCAGATGGGATTGCATCCGATTGCCGGGCTCATTGCGGGATACGCCGGTGCAACTGCCGGATTTACAGCAAACTTTTTTATTGCCGGAACCGATGTGCTTTTGGCTGGTATAAGTACAGAAGTGGTGCAGCAAATTAATCCGGATATCGAAGTAAGCGCCACAGCAAACTGGTATTTTATGATTGTTTCTACTCTATTGCTTGGAATTGGGGGCGCTTTTGTAGCCTCAAGGTTTACCATTCCGCGAACCCGTGGTTTTGCCATTGGCGACGGCTCAATAGAATCGTACGACGAGGCGCCAAAACTCACTGCAAATGAGAAAAAAGCGTTGCGGTTTGCCGGTTTGTCATTGTTGATTTTTACTGCCATTATACTTGTGCTTTTAATACCTGCCAATGCACCATTGAGGAACCAGGAAACCGGCGGCATAGTGCCTTCGCCTTTTTTGCGCGGACTGGTGCCTATCCTGTTTTTCTTTTTTGCCATTCCAGGTTACGTTTATGGCAAAATTACCGGCAGCATTAAAAAACCCGACGATCTGCTTCAGTTTATGGAACAGGGAATGAAAGATCTTTCGGGTTACATTGTGCTGATGCTGGTTGTGGCGCAGTTTATCAACCTGTTTAGCTGGAGCCGGCTGGATACCATTCTGGCCATAAACGGCGCTGAGTTCCTTAAATCAACCGGATTAACCGGCCCGCTCATGTTTACCATGTACATGACTTTAGTCGCCTTCCTGAATATTTTTATTGGCAGCGGTTCGGCTAAATGGGCCATTTTTGCGCCTATTTTTATTCCAATGCTGGCTCAGTTGGGTTACAGCGCTGCGTTTATTCAATTGATGTACCGCGTTGGCGATTCCATAACCAACGCAATAAGTCCGTTATATGTTTATTTTCCCCTGCTTATCGGGTGGGTAAGAAAATACGATAAAAGTGTCGGTATTGGTACAATTCTGTCGCTGCTTGTTCCTTATGCCGTTGTTCTTTTCGTAATGTGGGTTGTGTTGTTGTTTGTCTGGTTCTGGCTCGATCTTCCTATCGGAGTCGGCGAGGGGATTTTTGTGTAAGAACTTATTTTTTATAAGGTTCATTTTTTAACTGAATATTGCGCAAGGCTGCTGTGGTTACCCACGAACAAATTCCAAAAGGTTTGGAAAGTTCCACTTCGGGGCGGATAGAAAGTTTTCTTCCTTTATGGCTGAAATCAACAATTTGTTCGCCATCAATCCATGCTTCAATTTTTTCTTCCGATACTTTCAGGTGAATTTTGTACCAGGTGTCGTGTTCAAACTTTTTCAGGATGTAGGTTTCATTGTCCGATGCGTCCAGTCCGTCAATGCTGCTGAGGCCAACCACCGGACCTCCCCAGCCGCCAACTATTAGCGAACAAAACGAATCGCCAACCGGAAAAGTCATTCCGCAGAAAAAATCGTTGCCTGACACTTTTTTTGCCTCCAGTTTTACTTCGTAATTCATTTTTGGAAATTCACTTTCCCAGGTTATGCCCGAACATCCATCGCCCATGCCCAATAAAATATTTCCATCAGAAACCTGCACCGGTCCCTGTGTGCCAAACTGAGTAACTTCCCAACCTTCAAGCGATTCCCCGTCGAAAAGCAATATCCAACCCGGATCGGCACTTTTGGTTTGTGTGGTTTTTGTTTCCTTTTTTACTGAACTATTTCCGCAACCTGAAAAAATAAATAAAACAGCAATCAAAAAGATTGCAGGATTTCCGATTTTTATGGGATAAAGTTTACTCATTGTTTTAAACTTTTGCTTTCTAAATTTCAGGCAAGTTAGCCTATCTTTTCAAAAATAACAACGAATTGAGTTTTTTTGATAACCTTTTTCCTTTTACCTTTATAGCTATGAATGAATACTTAAACAGACAGTTGGATCAAATCAGTAAGCTAATTTCAGGATTGAAAGGGGCAAATGTTGATTTGGAAAAGTTAATTGAACTCGACAAATCGCTGGAAATGCTGAGCCACCGGATTAAAACAGCGCGGCTGGAAGAACAGGAGGATGAATTGTATTTTACGGACAAGGGTTTAAAACAGGATGCGATGTTTTATTTTAACCGGCAATTCGAAGTTACTCGTTTTGCAGGTTCTTTTGAGAATATTTTCGAGAACCGGAAAATGGATAAATTGCCTGAGGTAAAAACTTTTTTTTCGCATTCTAAGTTTGAAGAGTTCAGGCAAAAAACTGAATTGTTACTGAAAACAGGTGATCCGCAATCGTTTCATTCAGAAATAATTTCGAAAAACGGTTTAAAATTACCAGTCCATTTTTTGCTCGAGAAAATTACAGTCGGAAAGGCTTCTGAAACTGTTTCTGCCGGAATGGTATTTTCCTTACAGACGCCTTCGGAACTGGAAGATTACCGGGAAATCCTGATTGAGAATCTTCCGGGAATGGACGTATATCTTTTCGATACCAAATTCCGACATGTACTGGCCGGCGGTCGTGAAAAAGAAAGGTTAGGCCTTACTAATGCCGATTTTTCAGGGAAAACCCTGTTTGAGGTTTTCGATGAAAAAACGCAAAAACGACTGTTTCCTTTTTACCGAAATGCTCTCGACGGGCAGATTTCGGAAGGTGAAGTAAGGATAAAAAAGCACATTTACTATATTAGTGCCACGCCAGTGCAAGGTATTGATATGGAGGTTGTTGGAGGAGCGCTTATTCTTCAGGATGTAACCAAAGAAAAGGATATTGAGAAAAAACTGGTTAAAGCCAAACAATTGGCCGAAGAAGCCGATAAAGCCAAATCGGTTTTTCTGGCCAGTATGAGTCATGAAATCAGAACACCACTGAACGCGATTATTGGTTTTACGGGTTTGCTTAATAAAACAGAGTTGATGCCCAAACAGAAAAAATACAGCCATTTAATTCAGCAATCGTCAGAGCACCTGCTTTCGCTTGTAAATGACGTTTTGTTTCTTTTTAAGCTCGAAATGGGCAGGGTTTATATTGAAGAAGTTCCTTTTAATGCACATGATTTGGTAAGGAATGTATATGATTCTATGTTGCAGCGTGCCAATGAAAACCACCTTAAACTAAAGTATTCAATACAAAAAAGTGTTCCTGAAATTTTAATAGGCGACCCCTTTCGCATTAAACAAATTCTGATGAACCTAACCGGGAATGCCATAAAGTTTACGGATGAGGGAAATGTTTTAATTCGTGTTTTTTGTGAAAGGACTACTGCCAAAAAGGTTTTTTTACAATTTGAAGTGGAAGATACCGGAATCGGGATTTCGAAAGATGACCTGAATCTAATTTTCGATGAGTTTACCCAGTCGCAAATGGGAAGCGATAAAAAAAGAAAAGGGGCTGGCCTGGGATTAACCATTGTTAGAAAACTTGTTGATTTACTGAATGGAAGATTACACGTGGAAAGCACGCCTGGTGCAGGATCTAAATTTTCAGTGATAATTCCTTTCGGAAAAACCGAATCTGTTATTCCATTGAATGATGAAAAGGATTACGGAATTGATTTTGTTCTGCTAAAAGGAAAACGCATTTTATACGCCGATGACGACGAGCACAATATTTTACTGGGCGAATCCATTCTGAACGAATGGGATGTGTCTTATGAACTGGCTTATGACGGAATTGAAACGCTTGACCTGCTCAGAAATGAAAAATTCGATATTATTTTGCTTGATATTCAAATGCCGGGGTTTTCAGGAGTTGAAGTACTGAAACAAGTGAAAGAAGATGCAAAAAATCCTAATTATAAAACAAAAATGCTGGCAGTTACTGCAAATATTATGGAAAGTGATATTCAAAAATATATGAATTGCGGATTCGACGGCTATATTTTAAAACCTTTCAGGGAAGAAGAATTATACAATAAAATTTGCAACCTGCTGAATCTGGAACACACCATTACAAAAAACGAAACCAGAACTTTTTCAGGGGAAAATAAAATATTAAAAACTGAAGGTTTCAACACTTCCATGCTCATGCAAACAGCAGGTGGAGATCTGGCTTTTTTCAATCAGATGGTTGACACGTTTATCTCAGGTGCCAAAGATGCTTCTGCCACATTCAGAGCGGCAGTAAAAAACGAAAACTGGAAAGAGATTGGAAAAAAGGCGCATAAGGCCATTCCTTCTTTCAGGTATTTCGGTTTGGTGCCATTGGTGAATAACCTGCTAAAACTCGAAGAACTTATTCTTCATCAAAAGAATTACGGACCGGCAAAAGAGTTGGCACTTCAAACAGCAGAAGAAATTGATGCCGCAATTCGTTTGGCTGAAAATATCAAAATTCCGGAGGGCGGTAACTGAATCTGCAAAGATTTAGTTAATTTTGTTTAAACAGCAGAAAACAATGGCAGGGATTCTCATAATAGACGACGATACATTTATTTGCAAAACAATTCAGAAACAACTTGTTAATAAGGGTTTGCAGGCTGATATTGCTTTTTCAGGCAGTGCCGGGCTTAAGTTGTTGAAGAAGAAATCATTTGATCTTATTTTATGTGATTTCAGGTTGCCCGATAAAGATGGAATGGAAATTCTGCAGGAAGTAAAACGGATGAATATTCAAAGTCCGGTAGTTATTATAACAGCTTATGCCGACGTGAGGATGGCGGTAAAACTTATGAAACAGGGAGCTTACGATTATATGACCAAACCTCTTCAGCACGAGGAAATTGTGAGCCTTGCACGAAAACTTTCGGGAGGCAATGAAACCCGAAAAGCCTTTGAATTTTCCGACGATTTTTTAATGGGCGAAAGTCCGGTTTTCAGGCAGGCCATAAAATTTGCTGCCAAAGTTGCACCAACAGGAATGGCAGTGCTTATTGAAGGTGAAACAGGTACCGGGAAAGAATTTGTTGCGCGGTTTATTCATCAAAACAGCAGTCGCAGCAAAAAACCGTTTGTTGCCGTTGATTGTGGCGCCATTCCAAAAGAACTGGCCGGAAGTGAATTGTTTGGACACGTAAAAGGTTCGTTTACCGGAGCGCTGGAAAATAAGACCGGTGTATTTAAACAGGCTGACGGCGGTACGCTGTTTCTCGATGAAATCGGTAACCTGAGTTACAGCGTTCAGGTTCAGTTACTGCGTGTTTTGCAGGAAAAAACAGTTACCCGCATTGGCGGGAATAAACCCGTAAAAGTTGATGTTCGGGTAATTACTGCCACCAACGAGAATTTAACTGAACGAGTTGAAAAAAGTCTTTTCAGGGAAGATTTGCTTCACCGAATTAATGAATTTAAAATTGTGCTTCCCCCTTTGCGTAATCGTCCCGAAGACATTAGTTACTTTGCCAGTCATTTCAGAGAAAAGGCCAATAAGGAATTAGGAATGAAAATTACTGATTTTTCTGATGAAGCGCTTGAAATTTTTAGGAAATACGAATGGCCGGGCAATATCAGGGAATTGAAAAATGTAATAAAAAGAGCGGTCTTGCTTTCACCCAACGAAATTCTTACCCCGGAAAACCTGCCGGATGAAATTGTTCAGTTTTCGGCTGACCCCCTGCTTTTGGGGCCTAACATAGAGATTGAAAAGAATTTGCAAACATTGAAAAATGTAGCTTCAGGAGCAGAAAAAGAATGGATTATTAAAGCCATTGAAGATGCAGGTTACAATAAATCGAAAGCAGCCAGGAATCTTCAAATCGACAGAAAAACCCTCTACAACAAAATAAAACAATATGGAATTGATATTTAAAACTAAATTTCCTTCCAAACCCGAATGCTTGAATTTCTTTTGGAATAGTAATTGAATTTCTCTATTTACAAATATGATTGTGATGAAGCAAAAGAGAAAAAAAGTACTGTGTATTGACTCCGCCCCCAATTTTCTTAACCATCAGCAAAAAACCTTAAGCACAAAAAATTTGGAACATTGTTTTTTTGGATTTAATGATTTTTGGGGCGCCAATCATTTTATTGAAAGGCAGATAGTTACACAGAAAGATAAATTACACTACATTTTGCTCGATGAAAAAATTCTGGGGCGAGAGTTATTATCATCAATTGAAAAATTATCGTCACTGAGAAGCTTCATGAAAAAGCCTGAAGTGATTATTTGTTCCACTAAAAACAAAGACGAATTGCGTAATCAGGTGATGCAATTTCCCGTGGTTAGCGCCTTTTTAGTGAAACCCCTTCCGCACAATTATATCGAATTTCTGATTACCGGCCATTCGGCATAAAATGTTGTTTCCGGAATGTAGAAAAGCCCCAACTTTAATTCTACACATTGTGGTAAAGTTTCCGCACAAATCTTTTTTGTTTTTGGAATATTTTTATTCATATGGTTGATAATGAGCATGTTTGTTGTTGTGTTTTGGGTTTTGATTATACTGGAACACTTTTTTCATTATCAAAATTGAAATAATAAATAATTTATTAACAATTTAAAATTTTAATACCATGAATAAAGGAACAAGAAATGCATTACTTGGATTTGTTGCAGGAGCTGCAGCAGGAGCTTTGGTTGGAGTTTTGGTTGCACCCGATAAGGGAGAAAAAACCCGCAAAGATATTTCCAAAAAAGTAAAAAGTGTATCAAAAGACATTACCGAAACATTGAGTGAAAAGGTAGATCACCTTAAAGACCAGGTAAACGAAGTGGTTAGTGAGATGCGTGGCAAAGCAAAAGAAGCCGAAGCAACAGTAAAAGAAAAAGTGAAAGAGAAAGCTTCAGCCCAACCGGCTTAGTCCGTTGTTTTTTTAGCAAACCAAACTTATTAACCATTTTATTTTTCAGGCATGAGCAAAGATTTAACAAAAAATTTGGGTGAACTTAACGGTTCTGTAAAAAGTTATGTGCAGGCAAAAATTGATTTGGTTAAACTCCGGTTTTTGGAGAAAACCACACGATTTACCTCTTATTTTTTTACATTCCTGGTTGTATTAATGTTTATAATGTTGGTTATTGGTTTTGGAGCCACCGCATTTGCCGTATGGTATGGCGAAACATACAATAATTATGTAACAGGTTTGCTCATTGCCGGAGGTGTTCTCATTCTTTTGGCGTTGATTTTTATCCTTCTCAGAAAACACATTGTAACCACATCTGTTTTGAGAAATTTTTCGGAAATATTATTTGAAGATGAAGATGAAGAAAAACAAAATTAGGATGAAGGCACTAAAAAATATGCGGGAACTGCAACTGATGAAACAAAAGTTGGAGTATCAGGAAAGGTTATACGAAAAAGAAATTGCAGGTTCAACAACCGATATAATTGACAATTTAACCGATAAGTTGCGCGATCTGGTATTTCAGTTTGGATCTCACCTGATACTCCAGCTTATTTACGGAAAGCGAAAGTAAAAAAGCATTGGAACTATTGTTTAATTAAAAGCTGCATTGCAAATGAAAACAAATTTGTTATTGCTCGACTCATATAAAAATATTGAAGACCTGATTGCTTATGCATTTTCATTTAGCAACCGGTCGAAAAGGAGTCTGAAGATTGTATATGTTTTCGATTTCGAATGGATGCGGCAATCGTTTATGGTGGGTTCAACGGGCTCTGTAGATCCGGCACTGGTTGCAGTTGAAAAAGATGCAGAAAAAGAGTTTGATGTTGCCGAATCAAAAATACGCGAAGTTGCCGGCGACTATAAAAAGAAGCATGCGGTTAAAGTTCCTTTCGACTTAAAAATCACGGAGGTAAACCGCATTGATGTGGTGGAAGAAGAACTGGATCGTTCTTCCGATTTGATATTGCTCATCAGCAATTATCAAAGTTATTCTGAGGCTACCGGCGGTTTGGTTGGTTACCCTAACCTCATCGAAAATGTCAGTTGCCCGGTGTATGTAATTCCTGAAAATACACGATATGCCGTTTTGAAAGAAGTTGTATATGCTACCGACTTTCACCAGGAAGATTCGGAGATTATAAATAAGTTAATTGAATTGTTAAAGCATTCAAAAGGAGCAAGGTGCACTATTTTGCACAACGAAAAAGAGTTTGGATTTGAGGAAAAATTGAAATGGTTAGGGTTCAGGGAATGGATTAAAACGGAAGTAAACGGGAACCTGGCATTTAGCTTAAAAACTCAAAAAGACATTGTTTCAGCCATTGAAGAGTTATCACAAGAAACTGATCCTGATTTACTTGTTTTACTGAAAGAAAAAAGAGGTTTTTTTGAGGAAATATTTTCTTCAAGCGATACAAGAAGTGTCCTTACGCATTTTCATAAACCGGTTTTGGTTTTTCATCAGGATTAGAACTTATAATTTGTTGGTTTTGTAAACCGGACTGGTGTTTTTAAAAGCATTAGTCCGGTTATTTTTTTGTTGAAAAGAGTTTTTTGCATAAAAAAAGATTTTGGTAATGAAAAAACAATTAATACATTTGCACGCACAAAAAAACAAGCGTTCTAATATATAAAGGTGAGGTGGGTGAGTGGCTGATCCGTCAACCGGCGGATGTTAAATTTGCCGTACGTGCTTAAAAATATAAAGTTGAGGTGGGTGAGTGGCATGATCCGCCAACCGGCGGATGCTAAACTTGCCGTACGTTCTTGAGAAAAATATTAAAGGTGAGGTGGGTGAGTGGCTGAAACCAGCAGTTTGCTAAACTGCCGTACGGGTAACCGTACCGGGGGTTCGAATCCCCCCCTCACCGCTCAAATAATTTCGGGGTATAGCGCAGTCCGGTTAGCGCATCCCGATTGAGTCGGGAGGGTCGCAGGTTCAAATCCTGCATAATAGCCGGGAAAAATATTTCGGGGTATAGCGCAGTCCGGTTAGCGCACCTGCTTTGGGAGCAGGGGGTCGCAGGTTCGAATCCTGCTACCCCGACAGCTGAAAATTAAGGAGTTAAATGAAAGTTTAGCTCTTTTTTTGTTTTGTGTTGTCGCAGTTTTGTCGCAATTGAAATTCAATCTAATTAGTTGTGTTAGCAACCTGCATTAGTGGTTTGATTCCATTTCAAGAAATAAAAATGTCATAAACACAGACATTTTAGACAATAATTATTTATTTTGATATCCTGAATTAGCTTAATAATTTATTAAGCATTTAAAGTATTATAGTATGGAAATAAATTTTAAGAATTCAGAAGTAAAATTCTCAGACAGGTTGATAGAATTCATTGAATTATTGTGTATTGAAAGTCGAAATGAACTTGCAGGGAGATTGGCAGTTAACATGTCATTACTGATGGATAGAAATGAAAAGATAGCTGTTTTAAAGCAAGAGATAGAAAAAGGAATTCATGTTATTAGAGAACTATCAGATAAAACCCTAAAAATTTTTTTTATTAGCGAGTTGTTAAATAACAAAGGTTCTGTTGATTCCTATGCTGAAATGTTTAAAGAATTTTTAAGGAAGGGGATGATGTTGTTCCCAGGAGAGGAGGAATTATATATAAATTCAGTTAATAATATTGAACTATTGTTAGACTCATCAGAGAAAAATTTCACGAGTGTTTTAGTGTATGGGGATCTCTA
>JAHYIT010000185.1 GCA_019429205.1 Mariniphaga sp.
TACAATATTGCTCATCAATTACCCTTCCCATTAGCCTTGGATCTGAGACAATCCCCAACATGGATTAGTCCTAAAAATTCCGGGTATTACGGTAAAAGAAAAATAGAACAATTCATTCACAGGCAAGAATTTGAACTATATGATTTGGAGAACGATCCTGATGAATTGATTAATCTTGCCGGTAATATGACATATGCGGAAGTATTGGAGGAAATGAAAGAAAAGTTAAAAGATTTTCAAAAGCGTACAGTGGATCCCTGGATTTATAAATGGGAATTAGAATAGTTAGGTAATATTTTTTAGGCAAAATTTAGAGCGGATTTTTATTTAATTAAAGAATCACATTTAAAAAATAATAAAAATGAAAATAAATACTCTGAAAATTAAACCATTTTCAATAGCTCCACTTGCATTTATGGTGGTTATGGGGTGTACTTTTCGGGCAGACAAACAACAGGAAGCATTTAAGCCGAATATTCTTATCTTGATGTCTGATAACCACTCATGGAATCATTTGGGCTGTTATGGCGACCCTGTTTTGAAAACACCGGTCATCGATAATCTGGCCAAAGAAGGCATCCGTTTTACCAATGCCTATTGCTCTGCTCCTTCATGTGCACCTGCACGTGCAGCAATGCTCGCCGGACAGGATTTTTTCAGGTTGGAGGAAGCAGCAAATCTCTGGGGAAGTTTTCCTGACAAATTCAGTGTTTATACCGATTTACTTGAAACGGCAGGTTATCTTGTTGGCCACGAAGGTAAAGGATGGGGACCAGGAGATTATGAATCAGGGGGGTGGGAACGAAATCCTGCAGGGAATAAATATTACTCATTTGAGGAATTTTATAACGAAAAAGATAGAGGCCAGCCGTTCTGTTATTGGTTCAGTTCACGCGATCCACACCGCCCCTTTAAATCAAATGGATGGAAGGATTTTGGAACAGACATTGAAAAAATTGAGGTTCCTCCCTACCTGCCTGACCATCCGGATGTTAAAAAGGACATAGGGGATTATTATGCCGAAATCCAAACATTCGACAGGGACGTCGGCTCTTATCTTCAACTGCTAAAAGAAATGGGAGAACTTGAAAGGACCTTAATTATAGTATGCAGTGACAACGGATGGCAGATGCCTCGCGGACTGGCAAACTTATATGATTTCGGGACACGCATTCCGCTGATTGTTTCCATGCCTTCAAAATTTAAAGGAGGGAGAGTTGTTGAAGATTTTGTCAATTTAAACGATTTTGCTCCCACTTTTTTGGACCTGGCAGGTGTTAAGATACCTGAAGAAATGAACGCCAGAAGTTTTTTAAATATTCTTCAATCTGAAAAAGAGGGAATTGTGGACGAATCCAGAGACTTTGTTGTAACCGGAAGAGAAAGACATGCGTTTGCCCGAAAGAATGGACCCGGATATGGGGCCCGTGCCATCCGCACCAAAGACTTCTTATATATCAGAAATTATGATTATGAAAGCTGGCCTGCAGGAGATCCTCCCTTGTACGGCGATATAGATGCCCACATGCTCCATTATCCGTGTGCCACAAAAATGTACGTGTTGAAAAACAAGGACAAAGAAGGGGTAGAAGAAATATTTGAACTTGGTTTTGGAATGCGTCCCGAAGAAGAATTATATGACCTTCGAAATGACCCGTTTCAAATGAATAATATTGCTTATTCAAAGGAATATGAAGATGAAGTAAAAATTTTATCAGATAAACTATCTGAATACCTCAGAGCAAACCAGGACCCGAGGGAACTTGGAGAAGAAATGAAATGGCTTGGTGCTAAGTATTTTGCAGGAAAGGACTTTTATCCCCGTCCCAGCGAAGAAGCAAGAAATGAATTAAACCTTGAAGAAGAGTATTCATATATTGAATGATGATGACGGTTTAATTTTGAAATAGATCTTGATATAGTTAACTCCTAAAAACAAAAACAAAAGCCTCTTTTTTAAACCACGCTTGATTCCGGTGAAAACCACACGTGGTTTTGGTTGGAATCACACGTGGTTTTGATCGAAACCACGTTAGGTTTTGGGTCGAACCACACGTGGTTTGAAGTGAAACCACGCGTGGTTTTTGCTCAATACAAATTAACCGGTAACTTTTTTGAAACCGGCATCTTTCAGCGCCGATAAAATCCGGGCGCCGGGCCTGTAGTTCACGCTTACTCTCCTGGTGGAGTTGGAAGAGACATCTTTCGCTTCCGTTTCACCCTGGCTGCTGATAGCCGGGTAAAAACTACCCGGTTTTTCGAGCCGTACAATGCGCCCCTGGGCCTGCAGGTACTGGGCCACATTTTCCAGTGCATAAATAACGCCCCGGATATCAGACTCCGAAAGGGCGCTAAACTTTTCGATGTTGTATGATGATCTGTACTTTGCAAAAAATTTCAGTGTCAATATTGGTATGGAGCAAGGAAGAAATGTTTTGTTACTCAACCGGCTTAACCTCATGCTTTTTTGCGTATTCTTCAATTCTTTCCAGTTCTGAAATATCCAGGAAAGTATGTGTTTTGATTTTCCCTAATTCATTCCAAAAATGATGTTGCTGCGGAAATTTTGTTTTATCCGGTTCGGCTGATACCACAAATTTTTTCCCGGGTTTTATAATCTTATTTACCTGGTTTAAAATGGGTTTCGTCATCAATAAATTTGGAGAAAAGCGTTATGAAAACTTGTTCCTCCACTTTTACATCAATGGAAACCGGATTTGAAAAGGAGATTACATTTTGGTTATATACACTTAAATACGCTGTAAAATGTGTTCATTTGTTCTGATACTTATATTTTTAAAATTCAGAATTTTATTGGCAAAGGTATAAAAATGAGAGACTTTCCGGGTTTGTCTGATTGTTTGGTTCCCGAGGCTGATAAATCTGTTTTGGTTCTTCTAAAACCTTATTTCCCCTCCTCAACCTTCGTAGCACTTTGCCCCCCTTGAAACCCAACCTTATTAACCTTTCTGGCAGGGGTAGTGGATTGAATAAGGTGAATAAGGTTTTAGGGCGGGTAGGGCAGACCGTTTTACTGAGGTTTGGGAATTTAAAATAAGGTTTATTGCAGTTGTCTTTAATATTGCTTATTGGGCTGGGTTTTTTATCAATAAAGCATTTATTTACAAATGTTTCGATGCCGGAGGTATCGAATGTTTATAGAAATTTTTTATGGGTTTTATTCGACCCCAGCCGCATCATAATCTTCCACATATTCTTCTATAAACATCTGAACCCTCCGGGTTCTTGTCTTTCATAATATAAAATGACTTCTTCTCAATTAATCAATCTTTCACCCCCACCACCTTCGTGCTCTCTTCCCCGAACTGGCTGACTACCCGCACGGCAATTTTCTGGTTGGGGTGTTTGATGGCAATGGGGTGCGAGCGGAATCCGTAGAGGCGATCAAAGGCGTCGTCGTCGATTTCCACCCGGAGCGTTTTTTCGGCTTTGCGTTTTACCGATTGCCGGGCAATGTTTTCAAGCCCTTTGCGCCACTTGTCGAACTCCTTTTTGTCGCCGCCGCAGAAAAACACCTGTTTCACTACAAAGTTGCTGCCGTCGTAGTTGTCGTCCACCATCCAGAAGGCGATGTCGGACACGTTGCGGGCCTTCACTTCGTCTTTGATGGGGTCGTAAATATCGAGCCCACGCACTTCCACCACAATGCCATCTGCTGTTTTTACCGGCTGAATATCGGGTTCGCCAATGGTGATGAACGAGCCGGCTTTGCGGTCTTTTTTGAGCAGGCCGTCCTGCATCAGGTCATCGTGCATGCGGGCTTTGGTGACCATAAAAATGCCGAGGTCGGTGCTTTGTTCGCTGGTTACAATGTCGTCCTGGAAGCTGAACCCGAGGATGATGAGCCAGTCGGCATCGCCCCGCTGGCGGCACTCCTTCACTGCTTCGTTAACGGCCTGCTTGCTTACAGTGCCAAACTTGGGCCCGATGTGGAAATAAGCTTTCTTCTCGCCGGCTGTTGTATTGTAAAACCCCTGGGCGTTCAGCAAGGGCGAGGTGAGCCGTTCCACGCGTACAAACACCGCCTGTTCGCCTTTTACGCCGGTTTTCACGCCGGCCGATTTCAGGTGTTCGAACACCCGCTCCTCGAAACCCTGCATCTCTTCGGCTTCGGCTGCCGTTTGCGTAATTTCGTCGGGACTCACTGGTTCGTAGTTTTGCAGCGTTTCCACGGTAAACGGACCGGTAACGCGCAGTTTCTTTTTGTCTTCCAATGGTTTGTCGTACAGTGTTTCGGTGGAGGGCGGCTCGTCGTTGGCCAGCGATTTCAGCGTAATGTGCGGCACCTCCTCATACACAAATCCCTGCCGGATGTCGGCGGTTTTTTGGTTCTCCGGTTTTTCCGTGATGCTCTTTTTCAATTTTCCGTCTTTGGCTTCTACCTTCATGTTCACATCGCTGTATAGGTGGTAAAAGGGGAAGGTGGCTGTGGTGAGGCGGGTTTTGGCAATATTCAGCGCAATGCGGCTGGTGTCGAGGGTTATCCAGCGTCGGCCCCACTGCTCGGCCACATAAGCCGTGGTGCCACTCCCGCAGGTGGGGTCCAGCACCAGGTCGCCGGGGTCGGTGGTCATGAGGATGCAACGTTGAATTATTTTTTCAGCCGTTTGTACTACAAACAAAGGTTCTTTGCCAATTGCTGTACCTGTCCAAACATTATTTATTGGTTTAACTGGATAATCATCTGCATATCTTTTATAACGAACATCATTACCTAATTTTATGATTCTTCCTTTTTTTGCAGCATTTTCAAGTTTTGAAGGTGGATTTGACCAATGTCGACCTCTTTTAGGGTAAAATATTTCGTTGTTAAAAATGAAAGGTTTGCTTGTTTCTCCTGTTGTTTCACCCTGAGAATGAAGAGCATAATCTCCCCATCTTCTTCCTTCTGGTATTGGTTCAAATCCCTCAATTTGTTCTTTATTCAACTTAATTGTCTTTCCTTCAATTGTGTCTAAGTAATTATATCTTTTTAGTGTGTCGGATTCCATTTTATCATCTAATAATTGACGATATTTTAAGGAGTTTTGGTCTTTGCAATAAAAAATGATAAAATCAGATATTGTATCTAAATATTTGCTTGTTTTTCCTGATGTTTTTTGAACTGTAATTTGCGCAACAAAATTCTCACTCCCAAACACTTCATCCATCAAACAGCGTACAAGGTGGACGTTTTCGTCGGAGATTTGCACGAAGCAGGAGCCGCTGTCGGTCAGCAGTTCGCGGGCAACCAGCAGGCGGTCGCGCAGGTAGCTGAGATAGCTGTGAATGCCCAGTTCCCAGGTGTCGCGGAAGGCTTTAATCATTTCCGGCTCGCCCGAAACATGCTCGTCTTTGCCGTCTTTTACATTCCGGTCGTTAAGTTTCATTTGCCAGTTGCTGTTGTATTTAATGCCATAGGGCGGGTCGAAATAGAAACACTGCACCTGTCCAGCCATTCCTTCGCGCTCCAACAGGCTGGTCATCACCAGCAGGCTGTCGCCCTGAATCAGGCGGTTGGTCCAGCCGTCGTGGTGGTGGTAGTAGTCGCTCACCTTTTCCAGTTCGTCTTTTTCCAGTGCGTTTCCAAACAGTTCGTTGGCGCTGAACATGTCGAGCTGTTCGGCATCCTGTTTTTCCTCCACGATGCGGTGCAGACCGGCAATGAGTTTTTCGGGAGCCATGTGTTCGTGGCGGTAAAGGCTGCGGATGTCCACATTCAGCAAATCGTGCAAATCGTCTTCGCCGTACTTGTTTTTCCAGAACAGCTCGGGGTCCTGGCCGCGGTGCACCACCGGGTTTTTGGGCAGTTCCAGTTTCTTTTTACCCGCTTTCACCTTTGTGCTGGCCGCTTCGTAACCCGCCTCTTCCTGCGAAGGAATGTGCGCCCGTTTTTCTTCGGCGTGTTTTATGGATGTGATTTTTTTAGCCATTGTTATTTTATTTTGTAACCGATTGGATTTCGTGTTGATATTGCCGGTCGTACCAGTTCTTCAATCATTCGGTAAATATTGGCAATGTGTTGGTTGTGTTCGGTTTGGGTATCCTGCAATTCGTCAATCTTTTTAACCAGTTCTTCGTAATTGGCTGCCCACTGCCGCATTTTTACAAAAACGCGCATGATGGAAATGTTTACCTGTATGGCGGTTTGGCTGTTCAGTACCGATGAAAGCATTGCCACGCCCTGTTCGGTGAATACAAACGGAGGGTACCTTGTACCTCCCCATTCACTTGAGGTGCCAAAATGACTCCTCAAGTTTTCCCACTCTTCCTTTGTAAGTTCAAACATAAAATCTTCCGGGAATCGATTTATGTTTCTTCGCACGGCACGTTTTAAAACTTTTGTTTCAACTCCATACAAGTTAGCCAGGTCGCTGTCCAGCATTACTTTCTGATCTCTAATCAGATAAATAGCTTTTGTAATCCTTTCTTCAATAATCAATTCCTGTTTTTGCATGAATAATTCATTTTTGTGGTCACAAATTGTGACTTCAAGTTTTGTTGTTTTTATCGGTTAAACCTTCAAGGTTTTCAAAACCTTGAAGGTTTGAAAAAATAGTTTACAAACTCCCAATTTTATTGGCCAACTGATTTCGTATATCCCGGATATCGTTGGCAATTTCAATAAAATGCCATTTGCCGAGGTTGTATTTTTTCTGAACGGCATTTACCGCAGGAATCCAGCGGTTTTCCACGTACCATTTCTTTTCGGCTTTGTCGTGGCTCATGCCGCTGATTTCAATCATCAGGTTCACCGTTTCGCCCGATTTGGTTTTCACCCGCGCAATAAAATCGGTAAAATAGTTTTTGTCTTTGCCGTCTTTCAGGTACGGAATGGCAAATCCCAGAAACTGGTTTTTCACGTACGACAACACTTCGGGCAATTCTTCCAGCGTTTTGGCGGCAATTCCTTCCCAGTCGCTGTCCATGGCCACAAAATTCACGTGGCTTTTTTGAGTGGGATACACTTCTTTCGACGTGTTTCCACTCACATATTTGGTACTTCCCAGCCGGTTGTAGTAGTTAAACACGGGCCGGATGTATTCGTCGGTGTTGATGTGCGGGTTGATGCCGCGGGCAATGTGGTCCACCACTTTTTTCGGATTTTCAA
>JAHYIT010000186.1 GCA_019429205.1 Mariniphaga sp.
TTCCGGATCGATATCCAGCGTTCTTCCCAACCGGTAAGAAATATTGGCCAGGTGAATGAGCGCACAGGAATAAAATCCTTCTTCGATGGGAGCAGTCAATAAAGTAGGATCGTTTGCCCGGATGGCATCGGTAAAATTCTGGTAGTGGTTGCCCAGTCCTTTCCCCGATTCGCCGGGTTCGCGTTCTTTTCCCATAAAGGTTTGCCAGCCATCCACATCTTTCAGCATATAACCTTTTGAACCGTAAAAAATATTCCCCACCACATTAACGGAACTTGTCATGTATGTATTGGTTAACGGCGCTCCTGAACCCAAATGGTTTCCTTCTGGATTACTCATCCAGTGCCTCACTTCAAACTGCATGATTTTCTTTTTATCTCCGCCACCTTCCGGGTTGGGAAATTCAAACATGGCCATTTGCACATTGGGCGTTTGCTGGTCGTCGTCGAACATCATGTGCCCGCCAATGGAGCTTACTTTAGTCGGAAGTTTTACACCAAGTCCCCAGCGGGCCACATCCATTTCGTGAACGCCCTGGTTGCCCATGTCGCCGTTACCGTAATCCCAGTTCCAGTGCCAGTTGTAGTGAAACCGGTTGCGGTTAAACGGCCTTTCAGACGCCGGTCCCAGCCACAAATCGTAATCCACTTTATCCATATAACTTTTGGTGAACGGGCCAATCCACGATTTACTGTCCACCGTACTGGCATACTTTTCATCTTCACGCATGTAACCATCCGGGTATTTACCAATGGAATCGCGCCATTTGTAGCAAATTCCTTTGGCCAGATAAACTTCGCCCAGTTTACCGTCGCACATAAATTGCATAGCTGATTGGGCTCCGGGATTGCTCCGTTGTTCGGCGCCATCCTGAACAATCACATTGTATTTTTTGGCGGCTTCTATCAATTTTTGGCCTTCTTCAATGGTATGGCACGACGGTTTTTCAATGCTGGCGTGTTTTCCGGCCTGAATGGCCCAGATACCCGCCAGTGCGTGCCAGTGGTTGGGCGTCACAATGGAAACCGCATCAACCGATTTGTCTTCAAAAAGTTTGCGCATATCCCGGTAAAGTTTCGGTTCGCGTAAGTCTTTGTCGGTGAAATGCTTTTTCACCCGTTCTGCAAACAGGTTTTCATCCACATCGCACAAAGCGGTAACTTCCACATTTTTCAGCTTTTGGTATTCCTGAATGTGCGACTGCCCCATTCCACGGATTCCAATAACTGCCAAATTTACACGGTCGTTGGCTCCCTTCCAGTTGGAGTTGGAAAAAATTAAAGGCGCTGTTCCCAATGCCAGTGTGCCTTTGGCTGATTTCTGAATAAATTCTCTTCGTTCCATTGTAAATTTGATATTTAATTTTACTTCTATTATAATTTAGTAATCAATACTTTAAAAACTCCTGAAAGGTTTCCCACATGGCCAGAATATTTGCTGAATCACATCCGACCATTTCGGCTCGTCGGGTTCCATTCCAAAGAATTTTCGAAGGTTTTGATAAGCCGTATTGGTTATTCCGGTCCAGGTTGACCCTGTCAAATCGAAAGGAATCCGGTCGGGTTCTTCGTGGTTTAGTGCTTTTAAAATCCGTTCACGTGAATTCATATTATTCAATTTCGTGTTATTCGTATAATGGTTCCGGTTCTCCACCCACGAAAAATGCTACTTCAACTGTCCACTGAGACTGTCCACTGAGACTGTCCACGGAGACTGTCCACTGAGACTGTCCACTGAGACTGTCCACTGCGACTGTTCACTGCGACTGTTCACTGAGACTGTTCACTGAGACTGCTCACTGAGACTGCTCACTGAGACCGGTTTCAATCCAGGCGAAATCAGATGAATGACCAGCAGGCCGGTTAAATAACCAAATGCCGCTATCACAAACGGAAAAACATACCCGGCAACTCCTGATTCATTAAGCACCCAGCCAATTAACAATGCGGTTCCCATTCCGGCAAATGAACTTACCGTTGTTGAAAATCCGATAACCGAACCCACAATCTTTTTGGGAAACAGATCGGAAGCCACTGTAAAAATATTGGCCGACCATGAATTGTGCGCCGCAGCAGCCAAAGCAATCAGTCCCACACATACCGGCAGCGATTCGATAAACGGCACCAACATAACGGGCAGCACCAGCAAAGCGGTTCCCAGCATGGTAATTTTTCGCGAAAAGTTGGTGGATTTTCCTTTCTTCAGAAAATATGAAGACACAGCTCCACCAGCCATTCCACCGCCCCAGGCCACTACATAAATAATGACCAGCGGAAGCGCCAGACCTTTTAGTTCAACGCCAAAACGTGCATTTAAAAATTTGGCGCCCCAGAACAGGTAAAAATACCACACCGGGTCGGCAAACAATTTACCCAGCGCAACCACCCAGGTTTGCCGGTATTTAACCAGGTTTTTCCAGGGAACTTTTATGGTTTCCAAATCAACACTATCACCAAGAATATATTCCCTTTCGGCTGAATTTACAAAATGGCTTTCCTGTGGCGATTTAAAAAGAATCAGCCACAAAACCAGCCAGATTGCACTAAAAATTAATGACACGAAAAATACATACTGCCACGAGCCAAAAAAGTACAGCACCACCGGAATAAGCAAAGGTGCAATGACCTGCCCAATGTTGGAGCCTCCGTTAAAAACACCGGTAGCATAGGCACGCTCTTTTTGCGGAAACCACTCGGCCACCGTTTTTATGCTTGCCGGAAAATTTGCCGACTGCCCAATTCCCAGTCCCAGCCGGGCAATTGCAAAACCAATCCAGCTGCGGGCAGCAACATGCGACAAACTGGCCAGCGCCCAAACAACTACTGCCAGCAAAAACCCCCGTCGGGTTCCAAGCCTGTCGATAACATACCCGATAAAAAGCGGCCCGATGGCATAAGTAAGCTGAAAAGCAAAAACCACGTAGCCATATTCCTGCTCGCTCCAGCCAATCTCCTCCGTAATAAATGGCGCAAGAATCCCCAGGACTACCCGGTCGAAATAAACAATGGTAGTGGAATAAAAAAGCAGGGCAACAATCACCCACCGGAAGTTGGTTTTTTGATTTGATTTTGGCATATCAAACAATATTTTACGGAAGAATAGGTTAAAACGAATTTGTTATTTCACAATATTCTTCAAGTTTATGGATTCTTGGATTTTAAAACAATAGCCGGTATTTATTTAAAATGGTTATAAACAAGGTTACATATTAATATCGAAAATTGATTTTTCAGGAAATTGATTTTTCAGGAAATATAGGCGCAGGACAAATACCACGTATTAAATCACCAAACAAGCAATCAATTTTTTTACACCGGTGCTTCAGCCCGGTGGTTAACCTTTTCGGAGTCTTTTTCTGCTTTAGCATTTAATTCTCTTAATGGCTAAAGCCCTTTTGTTTTTGATACCTCTGTTCTCCAAGCTGAAACCGCGGTGTAAAAGATAGAATATTCCGAAAGTTCATAAAAATATGGAATTTGTCGTACACGCGGGAAAAATGATTCAATATGCTCATTTCGTTTAAAAAGTTACTTTTGCTTTTCAATTTCGTAGAAAAGAAAAATTCAAACTGAACTAAAAACCAAAATATGACAGATACGGCACAGGATTTAAATACCAACTGGCGCAAAGTGGCCTCTACCATTTACCGGAAACCGCGCGATTCCAAAATTTACGGATCAGTGGATATCGATGTAACCGATTTGGAAAAGTTTATTGCAAAAAAGCGCAAAGAGGGTGTCAAAACCACGCTTACCCAGTTGATGACGCTTATCGTTGCACGAGCATTCCACGAGGAAGTTCCCGAGTTAAACGCCTACATTAAACGCGGAAACGTTGTGAGACGCAAATCGGTTGACGCTATGGTGAGTGTTTTACTGAAAAATGCCGAAATGGGTTCGGTGAAAATACCCAATGCCGATACGTTAACGATTGCTGAACTCTCGGAAGCCATCGCTGAAAAAATTAAAGAATCGCGGCAGGGCGAAGAAAATTCAGCGATGCAGTCGAAACACATGCTTTCGTCCATCCCCTGGCCGTTTCGCGCCTGGTTGTTCAATTTGTACAAGCTGGTTACCATCGACTGGGGTTTATCGCTGCCGGGCGTAAACCTTTCGTCCGACAGTTTTGGCTCCTTTGTCATGTCAAACATCGGAACCCTTGGCCTCGATACCGGATACGGAGCTTTACTGCCTTCATCCAATGTATCACTCGTTATGATTATAGGCAAGGTTTACAAAAAACCATTGGTTGTGAACGATGAAATTGTACCCCGCAAGGTTTTTACGCTTTCGGCCACGCTCGACCACCGGGTGGTTGACGGCTCACACGGAGGGAAACTGTTTCGCTACATTCGGTTAATGGTTAAAAACCCCGAAATGCTGGATAAAAAGCCAACCGGTTAATTTTCCGGTGTATTCATTTTTTGCCCACCCCATTCCTGAAAATTTCCGTGTACGAACACGATAATTTAAAAATTTTCATTAGCTTTGTAGTCAATACAATAGAACAAATCATTAACCTATTAAATTTCAGAATATTATAGAAACAAATAAACAAATACGGATAAAAGACATTGCTGAAAAAGCAAAGGTTTCTATCGGCACAGTTGACCGGGTGCTGCATAACCGCGGTGAAGTAGCTGAAATTACCAAAAAGAAAATTTTACAAATTGTAAAAGAACTGGACTATCAGCCCAATATCCTGGCCAGCACACTTGCTTCCAAAAAATCGGCTTTGTTTGCCACCCTTTTCCCCGAACCGCCATCACCTGATGGTTACTGGACCCGGCCGGTAATTGGTGTAAAAAAACGGGTGACCGAACTACGCCAGTATGGAATTCAGGTTCAGCCATATAATTTCAGTCAGACCGAGCCGAAAAGTTTTTCTGAAAATGCAAAAAAAATACTGGAGTTAAAACCCGACGGCGTGGTGTTTGCACCTTTTTATAAAAAGGAATCGAACGTATTTATCCATAAACTGAAAGAAATGAACATCCCGTTTGTGTTTATCGATTCAGAAATTAAAAACGCAGGACAATTGGGATATATTGGCCAGAATTCCTATCAAAGCGGACTGGTTTCCGGAAAACTACTCGATCTGATCCTTCCTGAGGGAAATGTGCTTATCATTCATTTTGCCAAGGAAATGGACAACCAGAACCATTTAGTGCAACGTGAAAAAGGTTTTTACGACTGGTATTCGAAAAATAAAAGAGACATTCACCAGCTTTATACCATTGAAGTGCCCGAAACTGAAGGCGATAAATGGATGGAAGGTGTTGTTGAATTGATTCGAAACAAAAACATTAAAGGAATTTTTGTTACCAACTCCAAAGTTTTTAATGCAGTCGGTTTACTTGTGAAACATGGCCACAAGGTTTTTATCGAAGCGGAAGCAGGAAAGCGGGCCTGGTTTAGCGACCACGAATATGCTGAATACGGTGCGGATATTGTACAATCCCCAGCCGAGGTTTTTGCCTGCGATATGATCCTGAAAGTAGCGCCACTCACAGATGATGAATGCGATTTATTAAGAAACAGGCAAACCCTTGTTTCTTCATTGCACCTTTCGGCCAGCAACGAGGAATATATCAGAAAACTCATAGCGAAGAAGTGTACTGGCCTGGCATTTGAATATCTCCGCGATAAAAGTGGCGCTTATCCGCTACGGCGTTCCATGAGCGAGGTTGCCGGCAATGCAGCCGTTCTGATTGCTGCTGAATATCTTTGCCACCCCACACTTGGCATGGGTCATATGCTGGGAGGTTTCTCAGGGGTTCCGCCAACTGAAGTATTGATACTTGGGGCAGGAACAGTTGGAGAGTTTGCTGCCGCGTCGGCATTGGGAATGGGCGCTATGATTAAGGTATTCGATAATTCTGTTTACAAACTGCGAAACCTGCAATCCATGCTTAACACAAGGGTTTTTACCTCTGTGATCCAACCCGAAGTGCTTCTTAAAGCGCTCAAAACGGCCGATGTTGTTATTGCTGCCATGCATACCGACAGTGGGCGCACGCCTTTCTGCATTTCGGAAGAAATGGTGAGCCAGATGAAATCCGGAGCAGTAATAATTGATGTGAGCATTGACCAGGGTGGCTGTGTTGAAACCTCCGAACCAACGGACCATCAAAACCCGGTATTCAAGAAATATGATGTGTTGCATTATTGTGTGCCGAATATCGCATCGCGGGTTCCACACACTGCGTCGTATGCACTAAGCAATTACCTTACCCCAATTCTGGTTTCAATCGGAGAACAAGGTGGCATTGCTAATGTTTTGAAGGAGGATTCAGGATCGCGACGTGGCGTTTATATGTTCAATGGAATTGTAACAAACAAACTGCTTAGCGAAAAATTCAAATTGCCTTACCAGGATGTTGATCTGCTGATGACAGCGTTTTAGAGGTTGAAATTTGTTTCGGGTTCAATGTTCAAGGTTCAAAGTTGAGTAATGTCAATGTCTGACTTGATTTTGTTACTGCTTCCTGCCTCTGCTGCTGCCTACTGTTATTTCACTCACCTCTCACTTTTTCTTCCTTCTTCTCAATTCCGTTTCTATCAATCTCAGTTCCCGTCCTGTCTGGCCTGCAATTGAGGTATTTTCTTCGGCGCGGCGTAGCAGGTAGGGCAGCACTGATTTTACCGGCCCGTAAGGCATATATTTTACCACATTGTAGCCTGCGTCGGCCATGTTAAAGCTGATGTGGTCACTCATGCCATAAAGCTGCGAAGTCCAGATCCTGGGATCATCTTTTGTAATACCATATTTATTTATGAGTCGCATAAGGTGCTGGCAGCTTTCCTCGTTGTGTGTGCCATTAAAAATGCTGATCCTGTCAATGTTTTCTACTGAGAATGTTAATGCTGCATCATAATCGCGGTCAGTTGATGGTTTATCGGGATGGATGGGAGAGGGGTAGCCCAGCTTTTCTGCCCTTTTTCTTTCACGCTCCATATATGCACCGCGAACGAATTTGGCTCCCAAAAAGAATCCCTTGCGCCTGGCCAGTTCAAAATCTTCTTTGAGTACTTTAAGCCGATCAGTCCGGTACATCTGGTAGGT
>JAHYIT010000187.1 GCA_019429205.1 Mariniphaga sp.
AACGAAAAAACAACAAAATGGGGCGCAACAATAGATAATATTACAACTGATTATGGACAAATGTCCACCGAAAAACAATCAAAGGAAAAACAAACGGAAAAACTGCCGACTTTATAGACAGACTCTAGATAAGTAATGTTCTCATTTCCCACAGGAGAATCATCCAGTTCAATTAATGCAAAATCTGTATCATATAAAGAAGCAACCAAATCTCCCCCTGTAAACTGAATATATAAAGAATTACTACCATTGCAAGTAGGACTTTTATAGTGAAATTGAAATAAGCAGTTGGCAACTGCTTGTTCTTCCGTAGTACTTATGTCACCAGAACCATTAACATCAATATTATGAAATGCTGTTAATAAATACGGGGTATAATCATTCGCAGTGTTGTTTACCAATGCTCCTGAACCGTAATAAATACCATTAATCAAACGTACTACTGCATCCGACTCATTGTCCCAGTCAGGATTATCAAAACATTCAACATCATTGAAATCCAAACAACTACCAGAATTATTGTATCCGAGCTGTGTTTTAAACAAATCCCTATACCCATGAATAATCCCATTAATTTGTAGTTTCACCTTATTCTGGAGTTTTTTGGGAACTGTCAGTTCAAGAATAATAGTCTCTCCTTGTATGGGACCCATTGAAAACTGTTCATGTATTTTGTTACTTTTGGAAGTTAAAGGACCATACATAAAACTTTCTGGTTCATTATAAATTAAAAAGGTAGCTTCATCGGGCAAATAAAACTTTTCAAAAAGCAAACCTAAAGAATACGCATCCGAGGAATGAATTTTTAGATGCCATATTTTATTATCTTCTGAATCCGACCATGTCCCAGAATTTAAGGTTGACCATTGTACATCAAACTTTTTTCCATAACGTGCTGGTAAGCCGTAAGATTCACGGGTTTTATCTTCTGCAATTAACTGTGAATAGTTAAAAGATGGTAGAATTTTAGTTGAAAGGGAGTTCGGAAGAGATTTTTTAATGTGTTCAAGTTTTTCTAGTTTTTCCTTGTTCGTATTGTACCTAATGTGTACTTGCGCATTTACAAACTGAGCGCAAACAATCAAACAAATAAATAAATATATTTTTTTCATTTTCAAATTATTTAACAATTTCAAATTTATATTTAAGATTATAATTATGGGTTTCATCACCAACTATATCACCGCTTGCATTCTCGTAATAGTAAGGGATACTACCTGTATATTTAATTAAATATTTCCCGATTGGAAGTGAAGATTGTTTTTCTAAAAGATAATAACAACATATTACATTTATAGAAGTATCTTTTAAAGAAGACCATGGCAATTTAAACTCAAACTTGGTATTAGCCTGACCTAAGCAGCCTCCTACTTGAGAACAAACTGTTGATTGAATCTCTCCAGCATATTCTTCGTTATTTAAATTATCATAATTGAACACTTTAAATAACTCATCATTTCCAAACAAATGATGGTCATCAATTGGAGTATTCCTATCACTTGTGTTCTCTATTGAGAAATAAAAATAAAAGTTTTCTCCTTGATTAATTTGAGTAACTTCCTGCCCTTGTTCATTTTGAATGGCATAGTGCAATTTAAAAGGGTAATGCTCTTGTGTGAATTCATCTTTTTCGCACCCTGCCCCCATCAAACTAAAGAGCAGGAGGAATGAACTAATTTTTAAAATTTTTGATTTCATGTTTTTTCTTTTTTTTGATTTTAGCCGCGGGTTTCGGGCTTGCGGCTTTAAAATTGTTTTTCAGTATTTAAGGTAACCTTAAATTACCAGGCAAAAGAGCAATCAGGAGCGGGTTGCGTTTGAGGCGCCGGGCGGTATCAAATCGTGATTGCCCGTCTTTTTTTTGGTTTGTTTAAGGTCCTCGTTTCATTTTTGGTAGTTTAAAATTAGTTTCGTGTCTAAGATGTGGAAAGTTCCAAAAAGGTTGCGTGGAAAATATTTTTTGGTTTTGGGTTCATCCTGTATTCGTTTTTAGTATTTCGTGATTTTCGGTTTTGTTTCTATAAGTACATTCGGAAAAGGATGAAAAGGTAACCCCTGTAACAAGGTGTTTTACAGCATAATATTGAATTTACCAGTATTACAAGCCCATTCAGGGGGTGTTTTAGGCACTTATTATGCCGAATGCATCCCCACAGGGCAAATGGGCGCCAGCGGGTGTTAACTTTTCCAAAGTTTGCAACTTTGGAAAAGAATTCTATGCAGGGCTGCCCGGGCAGTTGGGCAAAGAAGGCAATACAATTGAAATTGATGCATAAATTGCGTTCACTTTAGTTGAACGAATTTATAGAATGCAGATAGTTAAAGGATTTCAACCCCATTCTTAAATGTTTAAAGATATTTGCAAAGTATCTGATTCAATAAAAGAATTTATTGTGTGTTTATGATCTTTGTTAATTTTGTGTATTGAATAACAATGTCATGTATAAAAGAACAAATATTGAAATAGATTTGGATTTGGTAAAAGAGGTTATGAAAAAATACCGGTTAAAGTCGATGAAAGATGCCATCAATTTTTCGCTCGAAAATACGGTTGAATCAATTAAACGGGCCAGACTTCTTAAAATGAAAGGAAAAGTTGCCTGGGAAGGTAACCTTGATGAAATGAGAAATTCAGTAGTTTAAACCTTCAAGGTTTCTTCCGAAGGAATCGCTACACGGAGAAACCTTGAAGGTTTAAAAACAAACTCCATTTATTTAATCCCAAACGGCTGTGTTCCCATAATGACCTCACCCGGCCCGAAAATTTCGGCGCGAACGTATTTTTCAACTTCTGGATTATCTTTCAGTGAAAATTGCGTCCCGCGAAAAACCACTTCCCCGCCCGAAATCCAGCGGATGGAATCGTGGCCGGTTACGTTCACTTCTATCAGGCCTTTGCTGTTGTTTACCTTTATTTCATGAATTTCGGGTAGAACAGCGGCATTATGACCCGATGGTGAATACACATAATAACTACGCCCTTCCTCCATGCCTTTGCGCACAAAGGTTTCGTTGAGTTCGGGCAGGAGCAAAACGTTCCAGTTGCGCCCCAGCGTGCTGCTGTGGTGCATGTCGTCGTTGGAATAGGCCCACACCGGGCGGGCGGGCATCAGCCGTGAAAGTACGGCATCGTAAGTTTCCCGGTCGGTTGGATATCGGTCGCCCTGGTTGTAAATTTCCATACCGATAAGCTGGTTAAAGCGCTGGTAAAAATCCACATACCAGTCAATACTATATTTTTCGGGGTCGCGGCTGGTGTAGCGTCCCGGGTGATAAAACATATTCAGGCCGTTTTTGGCAGCCACCGCTTTCAACGATTCCTCTTCGGTTTCTGTACCGTTGTGGTCGTTAAAAAAGCTGCCTGTGTGGTGGTGCCGTGAAAGCTCGTTGGCCTGAATGGCCAGCATACCCATTTGCTGCGGGTCGCGGTTTTCATAAACCAAATCCTGTTCTTCCAGTTGGCCGCTTCCAAGACGCTGCTGCGAACCATTGCTTGCATTCAACTCGGCAAAACCGGTCCACGGCCAGGTCACTTCGTTGTGGTCGGTAATGGCCAGAATGCTATACCCCAGCGCATGGTATTTGTCCACCACGGTTTGCGGATTCATGCGCCCGTCGCTGCGGGTGGTGTGCGTGTGAAAATTGGCTTTGTAGCGCTGGTGGTTCGCCCAGTCCACTTCTGCATACGGGTTCTGAATGTCCCATTTGGGCTGGCAGCCAAAAATTCCGGCAACCAGTAACGCAAATACAATTACCGGCAAAATGCCGAAAGACTTTTGTTTTTTCAATAAAAATTTAATATCCATTGTTTTCCTGAATTTAAAATGACAGTTAATGTTCAATATTTTAATACCATAACAAATAAAGCAAAAATTAATACAACTCCGGTCTGGCCGGACCATCAAATTGTTCCGCTCCCATCTGTTTTAAGGATTCCTTTTTCACCTGAATCAAATCCGGGTCATCTGTTTCCGGAGCTTCAATAAAACCATGATACCTTCCTTTCCAGTAATCGCGCAAAAAACCGGTTGGCTCGGTTATTCGCTGGCTGTTCCTTCCGCCATCCATGTCTATGGCACTGCGACTGCTGCGCTTAACGGGCATTTCGCGCGGAGAAATCCGTTTTTTGCCGCCTTCGTACGATTTGTAGCCCGGTTCCAAAAACAAGTCATCGCGGTGCGAATTCCTGTAACTGTTTTCGGTGCAGTCGAGCACCCATTCGCGTAAATGTTTCACCATCTTATCCTCTTCAAAGTCGTTGCCGGTAATGGCTCCGTAAACATAGTTTATCCAGGGAACTTGTTCCATCCGTTTTATTTCCCAGGTGCGTTCGAGGCTGCGCAGATAAACCGAACGGAGCGACGGGTCTTTCACATACCGCAGCAACGTATAGTAACTGAACAGGGCCAGGTTATCGTCCCATGTGGTAACGTTGGAAGGCGGAAAAGTATTCTTTTGACGAATGGTATTGGTGTGGTAATCCCAGTCAAGAAGTTGCTGATTGCCTTCCATAAATTTTTTATCGCCGGTAAGGGCATACGCGGTTTCCATAAACGTGAGGGCCTGCATCCCGTTTAATCCCCGGTCGGCATAGCCATAAGGTCTGAGCAGGTATTCGGGATTCCAGCGGCCCCAGCGGGTGGTTTCTCCATCGTAATCCTTCAGCACCCAGCCGCAATCGATAATATAACCTGCTACCCTTTTCAACAAATCTCTGGCTTCTTCCTTTTCTTTCCCCTCAGCCACCAAATCGTGAAAAATAGAAACGCCATAGAACATGGCAATCACTTCATCGCTGGATGTATCGCCTTTCCAGTACCATTTTCCGTCGGGCGTGGGATACCATTTGGCCGGCAAACCGCCCGAACCGCCTGTGCTTTTATCGTCTTTATCCTGAGGCGACCAGATGGCCCGTGCAATAAACCCATCGATGGGTGTAATTTTTTCGAGCCACAACATGGCTTTAAAAGACTCCACAGCTTCTTCCCTTGCATTTTCATCGCCGGTAACGGCATATTTAAACGACATGGCTGCCAGATAGGGAGCAGTTCGGCCACCATCGTTATCGCTGATTTCGCGAATCCATACCCCGTCTTTTAATCCCAGTGCATGAACAAAACCAAGCCGTTTATGCCCCCATTCTTCCATGTGCCGTTCGTAATATTCCGCTTTCTTTTGTAAGGTATAGGGTACGTATTCAATAATTCCCAATCCGCCATCGGTGGCAATGTAAACCGTTTTGTCGTCCACGGCAATGTCGTTCACCTTGTTGTGCGGCAACCAGAGGTCGGCGCCAAAGTAGTGCCATTCATCATCAACCAGACGCACTGCCCCGCGTTCGGTACCAATCCAGATGTCCTGCATAAAACCATGTTCCAGGCAGGTGGTATTTTCCACGGGCAATCCATTGTTTCCTTTCATTTCGTACAATGAAGCACCACGCAGAATGCCCAAACTGCGGTCGGTTGAAATAAACAGCCGGCTTCCCAAACTTATCATGTCGCGGATGTTTGGCGAAGGAAGTGTTCCCCAATCGATAAAATCGCGGTTCACCACCAGACCGTCGAATAAAATCAGCTCGCCCGGACGAAGGATGTACAATGTGCCGCTGTATGAGGTAATCCGGTCGATGGGACCGATTTCAACGGGGCGCTCGTGCAACTGGGTGCCGTCTTCCATCACCATGGTTAAATTGCTGGTGTGGTAACCGTTTTCAGGTTTCAGGCTGATGAACCTGTTTCCTTCCAAACGATAGATTTCATCCCGCGTTGCAGCATGAACTGCTCCGTTGTGCATGCAAAGGTCCACAAATTTTCTGTTGTCAGCTTTTTGCCACCGTGTTCCGTCAAAGGAAAAAAGCCCATCGGAAGTAATTGCCCAGAGGGTTGAGTCCACGGTTTTTAACCTTTCAGTTTGGGCAGGTGCACCATTTGATTTTTTGAATTCACCATTTTCCAGCATAAAAATTTCATGCTCCATTAACCCATACAACCGGCCATTCAGCACAGCCGCAGAAACAATGGCCGATGGAGTCGGAATTTTCTGCGATACCTCCTGAAGGTAAACCTCATCTTTCTGCGGTTTCCACAACTGTTTTTCAACCTGGAAAAAATCCTGCGCAAAACCGGTTACAGGCAGCAGAAAAATCATCAAAAACAATCTCATAAAAACGCCTGATATTTTACTTGTTTCATTCATTTTAACCTCTTATTTTACAATTTCAAATTCATCAATCACTTCTCCGTCAAAGTTCACCGACTGGTAAAAAAGCTGATTTCCGTCGATGCGAATGTGCTGGTACAGCCAGCAATCCTGTTCTCTTACAGCGGCATAAGGTTCATCGGAAATTTCCTCGTTACGGCCGGGGATTCCCAGCGAAATAATGTAAGCAGTTCCATCGTTGTAGGAATCCACCACCTGGCCGGCTTTCATGGGTTTGGAACGCATGTAGTAATGAAAATGGCCGCTGAAAACCATATCTACATGATACTTGTCGAACACCGGAATCCATTCCTCCTGGATGTTCAAATAAGGTTCTTTCCAGTTGTAAGGCGGGAAGTGGAGAACGGCAATTTTCCATGTGGCCGTAGTGTTAGCCAGTTGTTCTTCAATCCAGCGGGTTTGTTGTTTGACCGGCGAAGTGGCATCGAGCATCAGAAACAAGGTATTCCTGTAAGTGAACGAATAGGTTTGCTCCTTTGGCACACCGTCGGGACCATTGGCCGGGTAGCTGAACATGTCGCGGTACATTTTGGCGCCCAGCCCCAACCGGTTATCGTGGTTTCCGGGCACGGTCATCAGCGGTTTTTTGCAGATTACTTCTTTGGAATTTTGAAATAATTCATCCCATTGATCACGGTAGAGGCCGTCGCCCACCAAATCGCCGGAAATGGTATAAAAAGCCACTTCGGGATGAGCAGCTTCGGCTTTTTGGTGTAGCTCACCGAATTCCGGTTTGTGGTGCACATCGCCAAACCAGATAAACGACCAGGAATCATCTTCAGTTGCTGTGGAAAAGGTGCAGGCTTTGGCCCAGTC
>JAHYIT010000188.1 GCA_019429205.1 Mariniphaga sp.
CATTACCAGCACGCGGGATTTCAGTTCGGTACGAATATCTTTTTTGTTTTGCATTTTTCTGTTTTTTACCGCAGAGACGCAAAGGCGCAGGGTTTTTCTTTGCGTCATCGCGTCATTGCGGTTATATATACTCTTTCAATATTTTTATTTCAAACTTTCCCCAAACCCCGATTTTATCTTCGCAAATAATAAGCAGCGAAAGAATTTCGGGATACTTTTCTGCCTGGCTGATTACCTTTTCCACATCATCCGGCGATTTTACCTTGTTGCCAAACGCTGTGGCAAATGCATCTGCAACCAGCACATCATTGGTAACTACCACCACCGCATCGGCTTTGCCGTAGCTCAGCGACGGGCCCACAGTACCTGCTGAAGTGCAAATTCCCAGCGGACTGTTTTGCGGAGTTATTTCCAGCCCGATTCTTTCTGATAACGGGGAATCACCTGCAAAAACCGAAAGAACGAGGTTTTTTTTCAGCAGCGCAAAAATGTCACCGCCGTTTTCAATAACCAACTCCTCAACAGAAAAGTTCTGAATAATTTCATTGCCGGCTTCGCGTGCAAATAAACCGGCAACAGTTGACATGGGGCCAATGCCTGCCTTTTCGGCTGCCTGTGCCATTTCAAAGGCTTCTTCCGGTGCGGTTTCTGTTGGCTGAAATGGTTTCAGGGATTTTTTAAAAAAGGGTTCGGATTGAATATAGTTGTCGAGTTTTTCGCGTAAAGATTGAATTTTTTTTAGTGCTGATTCTTTCATTTCGGGTTTGAAAGATGCCGGATCAACACCAATCCACAAATCAGTTTCCCTGTGTTTTAATTCGAATCCGGTAAACCGGGAAGTGTTGAACTGGTTACGATAAGTCCGTTGTTCAAACTTTTGCTGAAAGAGTTTATTCAGTTCGTTATTCATCTGAAATCAATTTCGAACAAATGCAGCGGGCAGGCGGGAATACACAATTCGCAAACTACACATTTATTTTTGTCGAATTGCAGTTTCCAGGAATCCCGGTTCATGGTGAGTGCGCCTGCAAAGCACACAGCGGTACAGTTGCCGCAATCGATGCATTTTTCTTCCTGAAAATGAAGTCGCTTGTCCAGTGGTTCACAAATCACCTGGTGGTCGGTGAGGTATTGAACTCCCTTTTCAATGTTTTCCTTTTTTCCCTGCAATTCGAGCAGTAAACTGCCCCGCTTGCCGGGATAAACTTCGGCTTTCAGAATATTTATCCGGATGTCGTAATCGCGCACCAGATGGTAACTCAGAGGTTTGTCGCCGCTCTCGGGCGGGAAGTTCAACACATATCGTTTTTTAATCATTTTCGGCCTCCGTTTCTTTTAAACTGTTTAACGACGTGTTTTTTGGGAAAAGCTGCACCGGTTGTGATATTTCGAACCGGCCGTTTTGCAACCATTCTTTTAGTTCTGCTGCAATTTTCCGTGCTTTTGAAAGGCTCGAAACCGGCGCTGTACGCACCTTTTGCCCTTTCACTTTAACAGAACCCGATTGCAGTTCTTCGTAAGTTACCTGCCCCAGTTTAGGCGTTCCTTCGGTTCCGTAATCGAGCACCGAAGTTTGAATCTGGCTGTTTGCAATGGAAACCCGGCGTGCCATTTCTTCGTCGAGGATGGGAATGGGAATTCCGATACCGATGAACATGCTTGTGCCGTATTTTTCGTAATACACCGCCTGCAGGTATTCCGGCGACATCTCTTTTAAGTTGCCGATTACTGAAATTGTAGCAGCGTTGGTAATCGGAACTCCGTATTCATTTTTAGGTTTGGTTGTATGAAACTGGGTTCCGTTCCAAACCACAAAACCCTGGGCACCGCCAAGAAAAATACGGGTGCCAATGCCAATGGTGCGTAAATCGGGGTCGTTCAATAACGGGCTGAGTTCTCCGGAAGTGGAGTAGGTGGCGTTTCGCATATTGGGCAGCAATGTTCCCATGTAGGTGTGAATCATTTTTTTCGTAGTATTCACCGCCACGTTGTAGTTCTGGTAAGCATTCCGCGGGTTAAACAACGTAAACTCGTTGATGGTATTGATGTTGATTTTTGTTTTGATGTATTTTCGCGGATAGCAATCGGTGCCTTTGCCCCAGGCTTCCAAAATCACATCTTTTCCTTCCAGTAAATCCTGAATAACATGCGCACCACCGTAGGAGGGATTTTCCGGATCACAGGCCGTGGCTCCAATATAGCTGTCAACAGCAGCCAATCCTTCGTAACAGGGCACGCCGTTCAGCCTTATTTTTTCCATACGGATAGGCGGGCTGGCATGGCCAAAGTTGATGATGGCGCCGGAAGAACACATGGCGCCAAAAGTGGCCGTGGTAACCACATCCACTTTTTCGGCAATTTCGGCCGGGCTGGCGTGCTGCGCCATTTTAGTAACTTCTTCTGCAGTGAGCACAACGGCTTTCCCCTGCTTTAGTTTTTGATTAATTTCTGCGTAGGTTTTAATTTTTGGCATGTAATAAATTGCAATGAAAATTCAACATCCTGCAAATTTAGCTCAAATAACCTCATTTTTTTTAACCATTCTGCTAATTTTACGTGCCTAAATCGAAAACGACAAAATGATTAATATTGATTATCAACTTCGCCCGGAAGATTTAAAGAAGAAACTGGAACTGTTTTGGGAGCTTTCTGCCGAAAAGATTAAACAAATCGATAAAAATTACGATGCTTCAAAAGGTTCACCGGTTTTTACAGTTGACGGAAAATACACCACCCGCGGCTGGACGGAATGGACCCAGGGTTTTCAGTTTGGTTCGGCTATTTTACAGTTTGATGCTTCCGGGGATAATTATTTTCAGGAAACGGGAAAGAAAGCAACGCTGGAAAAAATGGCGCCGCATATAAGCCATACCGGTGTTCACGACCATGGTTTCAATAACCTGAGCACATACGGAAATTTGTTGCGGTTGATGAACGAAGGCAAGATCCCGTTCAATGAATGGGAAAAGCATTTTTATGAACTGGCCATTAAAATTTCAGGTGCAGTGCAGGCCGGACGATGGACGAAAATTAAAGATGGCGGTTTTATTTACTCGTTTAACGGACCTCATTCGTTGTTTGTGGACACCATTCGTTCGTGCCGGATTTTGGTTGTTTCACACATGCTGGGGCACGTTTTGCAAGCCGAAAACGATGAGAAAATTTCCTTGTTGGAAAGAGCTGTTAAGCACATTTCAGCAACGGCAAAATACTCTTTGTTTTACGGCGAAGGACGCGATAGCTACGATGTGTGGGGACGAACAGCTCACGAAAGCATTTTCAACGTGAACGATGGGAATTTCAGGTGCCCCAACTCGCAGCAGGGCTACACCGGCTTTTCTACATGGACCCGCGGACTGGCATGGGCGATGCTGGGGTTTGCTGAGGAATTGGAAGCTTTTCAGCAATTCAGTGAAAAGGATTTGGAATCCTTTTGTGGAAAAGAAGAAATGGACCGGATGATGCTGAAAGCTGCCCGGGCAACCTGCGATTTTTACATTGAAAACACACCTGTTGACGGTATTCCGTATTGGGATACAGGCGCACCAAACCTGCACAAACTGGGCGATTACCTGAACCGGCCGGCAGATCCATACAACGCCTGGGAACCGGTTGACAGCTCGGCGGCGGCCATTGGTGTACAGGGACTTTTACGGTTGGGAAAATTTCTGAAAGAAAAAAATGAACCGGAGGCGGGCGAAAAATATTGGCAAGCCGGATTAACCGTAATGAATTCTCTGCTCGATTATCCGTATCTGAGCACAAATCCACAGCACCAGGGATTGATTTTGAACAGCATTTACCATCAACCTAACGGATGGGACCATGTGCCGGCCAAACAGAAAATTGCCTGCGGCGAATCCTCCATGTGGGGCGATTACCATGCCCGGGAGGCAGCATTGTATTTGCAGCGGATAATTAACAAAGAAGAATACCTGACGTTTTTTGGGAAACTGATTCGTAAACATTAAATAACAATTCCTTATAAAACTTTTGTAATACGAACGTTTACAAAAACATACTCCAATAATGCTAATGAAATATTTATAATCAACTGCCAATCAACTTGTTTTAAATAAGCAACAGAAAAAAAAACAGATTTTTTGTTCATAATAAACAAATTAATATTTATTTTTAGGAGCAAAAACCAAAAATAAAATTAATCCAAATCGATGAAAAATCTATGGATTATCAGCTTTCTTCTCTTTCCAGGTGTTCTTTTTGCCCAAAAAGTAATAACGCTTTCCGTTAACCAACCACCCGAATTTGGTTTTTCGGTTAGAAAACCGATACCACTATTTTTAAAGGTGTTTCTGTTTATTGCGGTTTAGAGATAAGTTTTTTGCAATGCAAATAAACATGTTACTTAAAATAAGATTGAAAATATAATATTGATTTATAAATCTGAAGTTATAAAAAATCATTTTAATGGTTTTTTATAAGATTATTAGGTTTTTTTGAATAAAAAATTTTGAACCGAACTAAATGAAATTCCGATTAATCTATTTATTCCTATTATCAAGTATTTCATTAATTGCTCAAACGAACTCAATAGATAGTTTGTTAAATTGCCTAAATAAAAGTTCTGAAAAAGAAAAGATTCCTGTTTTGAATCAACTGGGATATTTATATTTATATAAAGACGACCAAAAAGCTTTAAACTATGCAAGGGACGCTAACCAACTATCAAACCAATTTAATTTTAATTCCGAAAAAGCAAGGTCTTTTAACATTATGGGTATTGCATTTTATAATTTGGGGCAATATGGTAAAGCTATTGAAAACTATAATCAAAGTATCTTTATTGGAGAAAAGCACAATTCTAAAAAAGATGTTACAAAGGCTTTATACAATTTAATCTCATTGTATTTTTACCATCGGGATTTGATTAATCGGGAAAGTATTAAATCAATTTTTGAAAAACATTGGGACAATGAAGAAAACATAGACAAGTTTAATACCTCCGTTCTTATATATACGGAAATTGTAAATGATTTAAATGCAGATACCGGAATTGTTAATTACTTGCAGGAAACAGAAGCAAAATATAATGATTCTAATAAAAAGGCAATTCTTTTAGGTGGAGTGGCATACCATTATTATAAAAGTCAAAAATATTTTTATGCCATTCAATACTATGAGCAGGCTCTTAAGTTAAGCATCACCCCCTCAATTAGAAAGAATCAATTATTGCACATTAGTAATTGTTTTTTTCAGGTCGGAAAATACATGGATGCTATCCATTTTTTGGAAGAGGCATTAGCGATTAATAATAAAAACGAATTTGATAAACACTTTGATATTTACATTAAAACAATGCTTGCTCAAAATTATTATCAGTTAGAAGAGTATTACCAGGTAGTTGATTACTTATTACCGGCATTGGATAAGCTAAATGATTTCATTATTGAAGACAGGCTAGCTATTATAAATAATCTCAGTTTGGCATTTTTGAGAATTGACAGTTTGAATAAAGCAGGGAAATTTATTGAAGAGGGAGATAAACTTATTGAAAGTAATTGGAATAAAAATGCTGCTTTGGCATTCTTAAATACAAAAGCAGAATTCTACATGAAAAAATCAGTGAGTAGTGATCTGGAAAGAACAATTCAGGAAATAATCCGGCTTTCCGAAAATGAATTAAATAACAGTGTTTTATATGATACTTTTACTCTATTGGCCAAATATTATGAGAAAAATTCAGATTATGAGAAAGCAAACAAATATTTTAAAAGGCTAGCTGTTGTTAATGATTCGATTCAAAGTATCGAGAATCAAAATGCAATGAATGAATTTCTTGTAAAATATGAAACTGAAAAAAAGGAGAAACAAATTATCATTCAGGAAAATGAAATTCAAAAAAAAAGGAAAATACAACTTTTATTAATTATAGTGGCAACAATCCTGGTTATTTCATTGATTTTTATCGTATTTACTTTAATTAGCAGAAACAGGTCTTATAAAAAGATTGTATTGAAGAATCTGGAAAAAAGAAATTATTCAAAAAGTGGAAAGCAAAACTTATTATCAGGAAATAAATTAGATGAACAACTTGAAAAGAAAATTAAATTAAAACTGGATGAGTTATTAATTGCTAAGGTTTATCTTGATAATAATTTGACATTGAAAAAGTTGGCTGAATTATGCCGTACAAATCAAAGTTATTTATCACAGGTAATAAATCATTTTTACGGCCAAAATTTCAATCAGTTTATAAATAATTTTCGTGTCAGGGAAGCATTAGAATTATTGTCAAAAAATGAAGATGAAGTTCAATTAAAAAAACTGTATTTAGATCTTGGGTTTAATTCCTATTCTGTATTTAACCAGTCTTTTAAAGAAATTGTTGGAGTAACTCCTGGATTTTATCAAAAAACAGTTTATGAAGAACTTAATAACGAGACAACTATTAAAAAATGATTGATATTCAGTTTTTTATAAACATAAACAACACTATAGAAAAGAATAAATGGAGACCAGAAACCATAAATAAAAACGGGGCGAAACCGAAAAGCCAAACGAGTAGGAAGAAAAACAAAAAAATCATGAAAAAATCTTATTTACTAATTTTTGCTTTTATCTCATTGTTTCTGATATCTGCATCATCTGGCATTAACCAGCAAGAAACAAAAAAAATTGTTTACACTACTTTGGATGTAAAACAAAACTATGAAATTATTCAAATAATCGCAGCTACAGAAGATATGATTGGATCGTCCGGATTAAGATTCAGCGCCGTAGAAAAAGCATATAATGCTACATGGGAAAAATTTATGAAAACAGCAGAGACGGTTGACGCTGATGCAGTTGTTGGGGTTAGAGTAGAAATGGAAAATATGAATAGCCAGATTGTCGGTCGTATTCTGATATATGGTACAGCAGTAAAATATATTGAATAATCATTTTTTAAATATTTAAATAAGTAAAACTTAAAAAAATGTCATGAAAAAAAATCTATTTATCATTTCAATTGCATTGGTAACGATACTGTCTTTCTCTGGTTGTGCAACTCATACTGGTTT
>JAHYIT010000189.1 GCA_019429205.1 Mariniphaga sp.
TCCGATATGGCTGGCTGAGAATAACAACTACTTTTGATTGTCACGTACTTGATGGTGCGATTCAGGAAACAGCGGGAATCCCAATTCTTGCAGGTGAAGGAATAAATACAATCAAACCTTTGGATATGAAAGTTTCTGATTTGCGAAATAATGGAAACTGGAGCGATATTTCCGTCGATTTTTTCTCTCCTTATTTTAATTCTTATGTTGAGGAATTCCGTGTTTTTGCAGTTAAAGCCGATGATGCTCAGAATCTTTCAGTTGAAGATTTTATGGCTTTGCCTGAATCCAGATACCAGGTTGTTGAAAATGAAGAAGTGGAATTCAATGTCGTTTTAAATTCTGTTTTTTTAGATGTGGATGGCGACAAAATGGATATCACTGAAGAATACAGAATCTGTGTGGTGTCAGTTTCAGACAGCGTCGAAATATTTCCGCACGGTTTTAGTCTCTCTCCGGTTTTTCAAATAAATACTGTTTTACCTGAAGTTTCAACCCTAACTGCTGAAGACTTTGGCGATGAAGGGACAAGTGAGGATTTGAAAGTCACGTTTGCTAAAAACACCCGGGAGGACATGATGAAGGAGTCCCGTTTGCTGATTGTTCCAAAAGATTCGACAAAATTCTTCACACTCGAAAAAGCTATTCAGATTCCGGAAGAGTATAGTTTTGGCGTTGAACCGGTGGGTGATTCTGTTTATTCAGTTGAAAATAAACTATTGAAGGACATTTTTGGGAATCCGGTTCATCAAGACCAATTATATCAGGTATTTATACTTTCTGTACCCGACGGTGTAAACTCAAATATTGCATCTCTGTCATCCGGCTCAAATACTTTTAGTTTGGGTACGCCTGATTATCTTTATGCCGGGCAAAAAGAAGGCATAGGAATAAATTATTATGATTTTGAACCTGATTTAGCGGAGGATACGATACATTTCGATTTTGACAATGACGGAAAAAATGACCTTATTTTTACAAATTATTCCGACTGGAAGCCTTCAGTGATTTTTGATTACTGGGAAGTTACAACTGAAGACAGTACCCAGATAATTATCACCGACAATGATATTGCAACAAATCTTTCGCTTCATTCTTCAATTAATCATTTGGGAAACTGGGGCAGTGGCACATTTTATCTGAATTTTGAATATTCGGCCGGTTGGGGCCCGGCCACAAAAAAAGGTGAGTTTTTATATGAAGGAATTGTCGGGTTTCGGAAAAATTCAGTCAACGATACCATTTACGGATGGATAAATGTTCATTGTCAATATCCCACAAAAATTTACGATTATGCCTGGCAAAAAAGAGTAACCCAGTCGGTTATCGAAATTCCCGATTCCGGCGAAAATATGTTCGTGGCTTATCCGAATCCAAATAGTGAGGGAATATTAAACATTGCATTGAAAGAATTTACCGCAGGAAAAGATTATCAAATTGTCGTATTGAATTCTACTGGAATAAAAATGAAACATATTCTTGTTACCGAACAGCTTACACAGATTAACCTGAACGCATTGCCCCGCGGATTGTATTACGTGCAGTTAGTCACTCCGGAAAAGCAGGAAACGCAAAAGATTTTGGTACAGTGAATTAAAAACAGACTATTCAGAAGCGATTTCTGCAGGTTTCAGTTCTTTCCCCCGGTTCTCTTTTTTAATCAGGAACATCAGCAGAAAAACCAAAGCCAGGCTGAGAATGGCAGCGTACTGACTTCCCGAGGTGGCTCCGATTTCTTCCACTGCGGGATTTAAAACATTTTTATCGATGAGATACATGGCCACTACTGCAAAACCGTTATTAAAAAAGTGGGCTACAATGGGTAGCCACATGGATCCGCTCCAAACCAGCAGGTAACCGAACAATACCCCCAGCAGCATACGGGGCACAAATCCGTAAAACTGAATGTGCAGGGCGCTGAAAAGGATGGCCGAAATCCAGATTCCCCAGTGATGACTGCTGGTCCAGTTGGTAAAGATGCGCTGGATTACCCCGCGGAACAGGAGTTCCTCACCAATGGCCGGCAAAAAGGCAATCATAAACAGGTTGAACAGCAGTCCGCCGGTGGTTTCTACTTTTAAAAATGCTTCGGTGAGTTCGGCAGCATTTTCCTCGGCATTTTTCATCCAGCGCTCCATTCCTTCCAGAAATTCAGGGAACTCCATCCGGGTATTCCATTCGCCGATGAAATTGATGAGCGGCAGTGCAAAAATTACCAGAACAGCCACCAGAAAAATGGAGGTGGAAGTTGCGTTTCGTTTCAAATAAAGGTATTCGGCAATTTTTCCGTGAAACAACCAGGCCAGAATAACCGGCGGTACTATAAACAGCCCGATGGACTGAACCACCTGGAAATATTTCAGTACGCGAATGCTTTCGGGGTCGCTCAAATCATTTAAGGTGGGGATGCTCATCATGGAATCAAGACCAAATAGCGGAATGGCCAAAAGCATGGAAATCAGCAAAAAGGCCAGAAAACTGACAATAATCACAAACGCCGAAAACATCAGTTGCGGAAACGGTTTCATTCCCTGAAAAGCAGTAAAACCCATGGTAAACTATTTTGAGGCAAATATAATGGAAATGCGGGATTGGGGAGGAAGAGGATGGAAAGAGATTTGTGGAGGGTTGTGGAGAATGGTTGTGATTTATGGGGATTTATTGAGATTAGGTTGAGATTTGTAGTTGAAAAAAATCACCACCTAATCACCACCTAATCACTACTTATTCACCCTTTCCTTCCTCCAACTCCCTGATTTTCATATTCCGGAACATGGTCAGTCCGCCGTGGTTCTGCAAACCGATGTGGCCGGATTTTGCAGCGCCGTAGTGGGGCATATCTTTCCACTTGCTGTTGGCTTTCAGTTCATTCCATTCATCGCTCCAAAGTTCGTATTCCACTACTTTTTTACCGTTCAGCCAATGCTCCACATGCGGGCCGTTCACAATCAGGCGGGTTTTGTTCCATTCCTCCAGCGGAACCACCATTGCACCTTTGGGTGCGTGCATATCGTAATTGGCGCCGGAGTGCTGACTCTCTTTCAGTTGGGTTGGTAATCCGTTGTCGTCAATAAGCTGGTATTCCGGACCTGTTTCGTAAATGGCGTTTGTAATTCCTTCCTGCACATGGAAAAATATACCTGAGTTGCTTTCCGGTGCAATTTTCCACTCCATGTACAACTCAAAATTCCGGTATTCCATTTTGGTGATGATGTCGCCGCCATGGTCGGAACCCACGCCGGAATTGTGCAGCACGCCGTCCACAATTTTCCAGCCGGTAACTGCGCCGCCGTTAAAGGTTTTCCAGTTTTCGAGCGATTTTCCGTTGAACAGCAGTTCCCAGCCTTGTTTCATTTCTTTTTTTGTGAGGGTGTTTATTTCGGAATCTTTTGGTGCACAGCTTGCTGCACCGAAAAGAAAAATTGATAGTGTGAAATAAATCAGGTGTTTCATTTTGGTTACTTTATTGCGTTTGATTTTCAGGCTAATTGTTCTACTTGTAATTTAAATTTGAAGGCAGGAATTTTTCGATGAACTCCACCGGTTTTCCTTTGCGACGGGCATATTCGGCCACCTGGTCGCGGCCAACCTTTTCGAGGCTGAAATAGCGCGACTCGGGGTGCACAAAAAACTGTCCTGAAACCGAAGCATTGGGGTACATGGCAAAATGTTCCGTGAGTTTAATGCCCACTTCTTCGGCTTTTAAATAATCAAAAAGATTTTCCTTTTCCGAATGTTCGGGGCAGGCCGGGTAACCCAGCGCCGGACGAATGCCCTGGTAATTCACCTTCAGCAAATCGTCATGCGACAGATTTTCATCGGGCGCATAACCCCAGAACTCTTTACGAACGCGTAAATGCAACAACTCTGCAAACGCTTCACTCAGCCGGTCGGCCAGTGCTTCAAGCATAATGGCTTTGTAATCGTTGAGGTCTTTTCGGAATTCCTCTTTCCACGGCTCAATACCAATGCCGGCGGTGGTAGCAAATCCGCCCACATAATCGGCTTTCCCCGATTCAACCGGCGCCACAAAATCGGAAAGGCACAGATTGGGTGAATTTTTCTTTTTCTTTTCCTGCTGCCGGAGATGGTAAAAACGTCCGATTTCTTTTTTACGCGATTCATCTTCAAAAAGAACAATATCGTCGCCATCGGCATTGGCCGGCCAGATTCCAAACGTGGCGTTGGCCTGCAGCATTTTCTTTTTTATGATCTCATCGAGCAGTTCGTTGGCCTCGGCATACAGTTTTTTGGCTGCTTCGCCCTGCTTTTCATCGCTCAAAATCTGCGGATAATGGCCTTTCATCCCCCAGGTGAGGAAAAAGAAGGTCCAGTCGATGTATTTTCGAAGATCTTCCAAAGGATAATCTATGAGATGTTTTACCCCGGTGAAATTCGGTTTGTACAGTGCTGTGTTGTTCCAGTCGATTTGCAGTTTGTTGGCACGGGCATCTTCCAGTCGCAGGTAATCTTTCGGTTTGCGCTGCCCCTGAAACTGCCTGATTTGTTCGTATTCGTCTTTTACTGTTTGAATGTATTTTTTGTTTTTTGCGATGAGGTTCGAAACCACATTCACTGCCAGCGATGCATCTTTTACATGCACCACCGGATGTGAATATTCCGGTTCAATTTTCACGGCCGTATGAATTTTTGAAGTAGTTGCGCCGCCAATGAGCAACGGAAGGTTCATTTTCCGCCGTTCCATCTCTTTGGCAATGTCCACCATAATTTCAAGCGAAGGCGTAATCAGTCCGCTCAAACCTACAATATCCACTTTTTCTTTAATAGCAGTATCCAGAATTTTTTCGGTAGGAACCATCACGCCCAAATCTATGATATCGTAGTTGTTGCAGCCCAGCACCACGCCCACAATGTTTTTGCCGATGTCGTGCACATCGCCTTTTACGGTTGCCAGCAACACTTTTTTCTGCTTGCTTACATCTTTCATTTTGGCTTTGTCGGCCTCAATGTAAGGGAGGAGAATTGCCACTGCTTTTTTCATCACGCGGGCCGACTTAATCACCTGCGGCAGGAACATTTTTCCTGAACCGAACAGGTCGCCCACTACGTTCATGCCGTCCATCAGCGGGCCTTCAATGATGTTGAGTGCCGGTTGGTATTTTTTCAGCGCTTCAGCCATATCTTCGTCCACAAAATCGGGAATGCCTTTTACCAGTGCATGTTCCAGTCGTTTTTCGAGGGATTGTTCGCGCCATTCGTCTTTTTTTGCCTCTTTTTTATCTCCCTGTTTCACCTGTTCTGCAAATTCCAGCAACCGTTCTGTGGCATCGGGACGGCGGTTCAGAATCAGGTTTTCCGTTTTTTCCAGCAAGTCTTTTGGAATCTCATCGTAAATCTGCAACATTCCGGGATTTACAATGCCCATGTCGAGGCCTGCGCGGATGGCGTGGTAAAGGAAAACCGAATGCATGGCTTCGCGCACCACATCGTTGCCGCGGAACGAAAACGAAACATTGCTGATGCCGCCGCTGGTTTTGGCGTGCGGCAGGTTCTTTTTAATCCACTTGATGGTTTTGATAAAATCCACCGCATAGTTGTTGTGTTCCTCCAGACCGGTACCGATGGTCAGCACGTTGGGGTCGAAAATGATGTCCTGCGGCGGGAAGTTCACTTTTTCAGTCAGGATTTTATATGCTCTTTCGCAGATTTCAATACGCCTTTCGTACGAATCGGCCTGGCCGGTTTCATCAAAAGCCATCACAACCACAGCCGCTCCAAACCGTTTGATGGTTCGGGCCTGTTCGATGAATTTTTCTTCGCCTTCTTTTAAACTGATGGAATTGACAATGGCTTTTCCTTGTAAACATTTCAGTCCGGCTTCAATTACATTCCATTTAGAGGAATCGACCATCACCGGCAGTTTGGCAATGTCGGGTTCGGCCATCATCAGGTTGAGGAACGTCACCATCTCTTTTTCGGCATCGAGCATAGCGTCGTCCAGGTTTACATCAATAACCTGTGCGCCGTTTTCTGCCTGGTCGCGGGCCACGGCAAGCGCTTCTTCATATTTTTTATCGCGAATGAGTCGCGCGAACTTCCGTGAGCCGGAAACATTGCATCGTTCGCCGATATTCATAAAATTGGCTTCGGGTGTGAGTGTAACCGGCTCCAATCCGCTCAGCCGGGTGTTTTCATCTTTGGCATGAATATGATGCGGTTTGGCTTTTTCAGCCATTTTGGCAAATTCACGAATATGGTCGGGCGTGGTGCCGCAGCAACCGCCAATAATGTTCACAAAACTGTTGTCGAGGTAATCTTTGATGTACCCGGCCATAATTTCCGGAGTTTCGTCGTAGGCGCCAAACTGGTTGGGAAGACCTGCATTGGGGTGCGCGCTGATGTGAAACGGCGCTTTTTGCGAAAGTTCTTTCACGTAGGGACGCAGGTCGGTGGCGCCAAGTGAGCAGTTCAATCCGATACTGAGCAGGTCGATATGGGAAACGGAGTTCAGAAAAGCTTCCAGTGTCTGGCCGGAAAGTGTGCGTCCGCTGGCATCGGTGATGGTTCCGGAAATCATAAGCGGCAACCGCATTTTTCGTGTTTCCAGCACTTCTTCAATACCGAAAATGGCCGCTTTTGCATTCAGCGTGTCGAAAATGGTTTCGATGAGCAGCAGGTCAACCCCGCCGTCGATTAGGCCTTCCACCTGCTCGCGGTAGGCTGTTTTCACCTCATCAAATGTTACCGCCCGGTAACCGGGGTCGTTCACATCGGGCGACAGTGACAGCGTTTTGTTGGTTGGTCCCAGCGTTCCGGCCACAAACCGGGGTTTTTCCGGATTTTGTGCTGTGTATTTGTCTGCTGCCTTTCGTGCAATTTCAGCCGAAGCTTTGTTCATTTCGTACACCAGATGCTGTAAATTGTAATCAGCCTGCGAAATCCGGTTAGCGTTGAACGTGTTGGTAAGCAGGATATCAGCTCCAGCTTCCAGGTATTTGCAGTGAATTTCGGAAATCACTTCCGGTTTTGTGAGCGAAAGAATGT
>JAHYIT010000190.1 GCA_019429205.1 Mariniphaga sp.
TTTTTCGAAAGCATTTCAAACCGGGAAAATTGTTCTTGTGTAAACGAATCCAGTTGCGGGTCGTCGCTGCCGGCAAGATGTGAAAAAACAGAAACCACTTTTAGCCGGTCGGTTTTTTTCAGAAATGAAACCACCCCGGTTACTTCATCCTCTGTTTTAAAACCCAGCCGGTTCATGCCGGTGTCCAGTTTAATGTGAACCGGAAAATCCTGAAGTGCATTTTCAGTAATTACCTTATTAAAACTTTCCAGCAAAACCATGCTGTAAATATTTGGTTCCAGGCCAAAATCGATGATGTTCTGAAAACTGTGCGCTTCCGGATTCATGACAATAATGGGAGTTTGAATTCCCGCCTGCCTCAATTCCACTCCTTCATCTGCCACGGCAACGGCCAGGTAGTCCACTTGCTGAAACTGGAGCAATTTGGCAATTTCCACATCGCCGCTGCCATACGAAAAGGCTTTCACCATTACCATTATTTTGGTGGAAGGGTTGATCAGGCTTCGGAAAACATTGAGGTTATTCACCAGCGCATTCAAATCGATTTCCAAAACGGTTTGATGGGCTTTTTGCTGCAACAAGGCAGAAATTTTTTCAAAAGTAAATGAGCGGGCGCCTTTTATAAGAATGGCCGAATCTTTAAAACGGTAACGGGCCAAACTGTTTTCGAACGATTTGGTGGAACTGAAAAACACTTTCGTTAAAGAAAAAACTTCAGTATTGGCCGATATTTCCGGGCCGATTCCGGTCAGTTCGTCAATGCCCCACTGTTCCAGAAACTGATTTACCTGGCGGTACAATTCATGTTGGGGCAAGCCGGTTTGCTGAATGTCGGACAGAATAACCTGCTTTTTTAAATGCCCTTTTTTTGCCTGCTGGTGTAAAACCGAAAGAGCGATGGAAAGCGAAGTTAAATCGGAGTTGTAATAGTCGTTAATGAGCAGGCTGTTGTTGATTCCCTTTTTTATTTCGAGCCGCATGGCTACCGGAGAAAGTTGCTCAAAACGGGGAATTATTTTGTTCAGATTTTTTGAGTGAACAGAAGCAACAGCAAAACAATGGCAGGCATTTTCGATGGAGGAAACATCGGTAAACGGAATTTGGAAATGAAAGGATAGTTTGCCAATCCTGGCTTCAAGTTGAGTGGAATCGTTTTTTGATTTCTTTTTAATTTGAATGGTTGCTTCCCGGTTTTCAACGGTCCAGCTTACCGGTTCAATGTTATGCAGCTTACAAAATTCTTTTGTCAGTGCTGCAGTTTTTTCGTCATCGGCGCAAAAAATCATTTTTTGGGCGTTCCGAAACAACTTCAGTTTTTCTTCCGTTTTTTGTTGTTTCGAACTGAAATTTTCCTGGTGGGCATCGCCGATATTTGTTAGAATGCCAATATTGGGTTGAACCATGGCGGCCAGCTTTTCCATTTCTCCCGGTTGCGAAATGCCGGCTTCAAAAATCCCCAGGTTAAAATGTGAGTCCATCAACAAAACAGAAAGCGGCACTCCAATTTGCGAATTGTAGCTTTTCGGACTTCGAACAATGCTTAATTCTTCTGAAAGTAACTCGTGTAACCACTCTTTCACAATGGTCTTCCCGTTGCTGCCGGTAATTCCAATTACAGGATACTGAAAGCTTGCCCGGTGCTGTGCGGCCAGTTTCTGGAGTGCATCGGCAGTGTTTTCGACTAAAATAAACGCTGCCTTATCTGAAATTAATTCCGGTTGGGAAACTACAAAAGCGGTTAATCCTTTTTGCAGAAGTTCGGGTAAATAAGAATGACCGTTATTGCGCGGACCTTTTAATGCAAAAAACAGGGCATTTTCACCTTTAAAAAAAGTGCGGCTGTCGGTAACAACCTGTCCAATTTTTTTATTACGAAAACCCGGGGGAGCAAACAATTCCCCTTCTGTAATTTGTGCTATTTGCCGTATGGTATATTCAATCATCGTTTAATAATTCTTTTCTTTCACCTCCCTTTTGGGGAGTCCCGATAGCTATCGGGAGGGAGGGGCTCTTTTTGGGTTTTTAAATAACAATTGCGGCACAAAGGTTCATAAACGTCTTTTTCTCCCAGTAAAACCACCTGTTCTTTTTCCGAAAAACGGTGCGAAAACTGGGCAATGCTGCCACATCGTACACAAATAGCATGAACTTTTGTAACATGATCCGCCACTGCCATAATGCCCGGCATGGGGCCAAATGGCGCTCCTTTAAAATCCATGTCGAGTCCGGCAACAATTACACGTATTCCCATGTTGGCCAGTTTTACCACAACATCCACCAGCCCTTTGTCGAAAAACTGGGCTTCGTCAATTCCAACCACGGCCACATCAGCCGATAACATTAAAATATTGGAAGAATTATCTACCGGGGTAGAACGAATGGCATTTTCGTCGTGCGATACCACTTCGGTTTGGGAATAACGCACATCTATTGCCGGTTTGAATATTTCAACCTTTTGCTTTGCAAATTTCGCCCGTTTCAAACGGCGAATCAGTTCTTCCGTTTTTCCCGAAAACATGGAGCCGGTCACAACCTCAATGCTACCTTGTTTTTTATGACTGTTTACATCTCTTTCAATAAACATTTAGCGTTCGATGAATAAGCAATTAAAATTAGTATTTTTACAAAATTAATCTTTAAAAAGAATAGCCCGGCAAAGAAATGGAAAATAAAAAACTGGTAAAAATTTTATTGAAAGATATGACCGAATTGGAGGAATTGATTGCTGAAATAAAGGCAAACAAAAAATTCGATGCCCTTGAAATGGAATTTGTTCACACCCGTGCCAAAGGAATTTTACAACTTTTACAATTGTTTGGTTCTAAAAATGAGGTTGTTTCAGAATCAAAACCTTTTGAACCTGAAATAAGTTTGGAAAAACCGGAAAAAGCTGAAAAGAAAGAAGTTGTTGAAGAGCCGGTTCAGGATGAAAAGTCAGATGAAACTGACGATACAAAAAAGGTTGAAAAGGAAGAACTTCATTACGAAAAGCCTGAACCGCAGCCGGTAACTTCACGCACACCGGGAGCAATTGCTAAGGAAGAAACTGAAAATAAAAAGCCTGGTATTGAATCTGAAAGCAAGTCTGACGATGACATGCTTGAAGAAGAAATCGAAAAAGTTGAAGCGGTTTCGCGGCTTGGCGACAGTTTTTTAAAAGGAAAGTCGGTAAACGACCTGATAAACGACCAGAATAAACTGGAGTTTAAGTTGTCGAACCGTCCGGTAAGCAGCATTCAGTCTGCCATTGGCATAAACGACCGGTTTCTGTATATCCGGGAATTGTTTGACGGCGACAACCAGAAGTTTCTGGAATCGGTGAAGGCACTCGATTCGAAGCAAAATATAAATGAAGCAGTGGATTACCTGCGCAATAACTTTAGATGGAAAAGAAACGAAACCAGCCTCAAATTTGTGAACCTGGTTAAACGTCGGTTTATTCATGAGTGAATCCGGAAAATTAATTTTGGTGCCTACTCCCATTGGCAATCTTAACGACATTACCATTCGGGCAATAGAAACGTTAAAGCATGCCGATATGATTCTGGCCGAGGACACCCGCACTTCCTCCAAACTGATGAACCATTTGCGCATTGATAAAAAACTCACATCGCATCATAAATTTAACGAGCACAAATCGCTGGGAAATTTGGTCGAGAATTTAAACGAGGGAAAAACAGTGGCGCTGATTTCCGATGCCGGCACTCCCGGAATTTCCGACCCCGGTTTTTTGCTGGTCAGGGCTTGTGTTGAAAACGGAATTGAAGTGGAATGTCTGCCCGGCGCAACAGCATTAATTCCGGCGCTGGCAGTTTCGGGCCTGCCTACCGACCGGTTTGTTTTCGAAGGTTTTCTTCCCCAAAAAAAAGGCAGGCAAAAAAGGCTTAAAGAGCTTTCGGAAGAAACCCGTACCATGGTTTTTTACGAATCACCTTTCAGGTTGGCAAAAGCGCTGGGGCAATTTGCCGGTTTTTTCGGAGAAGAACGTAAAGCCTGCGTTTGCCGCGAACTTTCAAAATTTTTCGAAGAAATAAAACGGGGAACCGTTGCTGAACTTCATCAATATTACACGGAACACCCCCCAAAAGGCGAAATTGTGATTGTGGTGGAAGGAAAGCCGAAAAAAGTGCAGGAAAAGGTACAATGATAAAACAAAATGTACGACAAATTCCATATCATTATGTGCCTACAAAAAAGCATATTTTTTACACCGTGGCTTCAGCCCGGTGGCGAGACGACAAAAAAACAAAAGGCTTCAGCCATTAAAGGGATTAAATGCTAAAGCCTCAAAAAATATCGGAAAAAATAACCACCGGGCACCGGTGAAAAAAGGATGAAAGCGTTGACGTGTGAGATAAAACATGGAATTTTTCGTGCACCAATGAAGAGATATACTCATATCTTTTTCGATCTTGACAACACCCTTTGGGATTTTGAAACCAATTCCTTTTATGCCATGAAGGAAACTTTCCTTCATTTTAAACTGGACGAAAAAGGTGTTGACTTTCCGTTTTTTTTTGAAACCTATTCAAAACACAATCATCAGCTTTGGCAGGATTACAGAAACGGGAAGGTGGTTAAAAAGGAATTAATAAGGTTACGGTTTGAGCAAACTTTTAAAGAGTTGGGAATTACCGGAATTGATCCTTTGGAAATGAATTTGTTTTACCTGACAGAAATGCCTTTTCAAACAAATTTGGTTGAGGGAGCAGTTGAATTACTCAATTACTTAGCACTCAGGGGATATCATTTATTCATTATTACCAATGGATTCAGGGAGGTTCAACAAAAGAAACTTGAAATGACAGGGTTGAAAAGATTTTTTACCAAAATTTACATTTCAGAAGATATAAAAGCTCCCAAACCCTCCCGTAAAATATTTGAATATGCATTAAAATCATCTAATGCAACTAAAAAGCAAAGTTTAATGATTGGGGATGATTTTCAGACTGATATAGTTGGCGCTCTCCAATTTGGAATAGATGCAGCATGGCTGGTTTCTTCAGCTTCATTTCAAACAATTAACAATCAAGTAAATAATTATTCAAATAAAGTTTACATTTTGCGGGAAATTGGTGAATTAAAGCAAACTTTATAATGCTTAATTTGCTTTAAGTTTTTCAATTGTATTTCACCTGCTAAAAAATAGTTGTTTTCTTTTTTTTAATTCAATTCTTTTTTTAAAATTTGTGTTTAGTATTTTTTAACAATTGCTTAAAGTGTTTTATAATTTATAAGAAATGGATAATTCAGGATACAATTTGAAAGATATTCAAGCCAGGAGGAAAACTCACTCTTCTTATTTTTACAATTACCCTTCGTAGATTTAACACTTCCTCCTGGTCTTTTAACTTATGGATTAATGTATTATGTACAGTATTTACTTTCAGTTTAATTTTTGTAGTTCGAATCTTTTTATAAATTTGCATTCGTTAAACATTTTTAACAACTGTTAGTCATTATAAGCATTTTTGTATAATAAAAATAAAAATCGTTATTGTGGTTGGGGAATTACGACAACGGTTTCAAAAACTTGAAAATTTATTTTTTGCTGTTTAATTAATAATTTAAAACTATTTCTATGAAAAAAATCATGCTGTTTTTTGCAGTTGGGCTTTTTCTGAGTATTCAACTGTTGTATGCACAAACAAGAGACATCTCGGGTGTTGTAACAAACTCCGGGGACGGTACCACCGTACCGGGAGCCTCAGTGGTAGTTGAAGGTACTACGCTGGGGACAGTTACAAACATTGACGGGGAGTTTTCTTTGAAAGTTCCTGAGGATGCAAGAAGATTGATTATTTCATTTGTAGGGTTGAAGACTGCTATTTTAGTACTTGACTCCCGCACGAATTATGAAATTGTTCTTGATCCCGACATCTTTGGGATCGACGAAGTGATTGTTTCGGGGGTATCAGCTGAAACTCCTCGTAAAAAACTTTCTGTTTCTGTTGGCAGGGTGAGTGAAACAGAATTAAAGGAAGTTCCTGCCAGCTCGGCTGCCTCTGCCTTGCAAGGGAAAATGGCCGGTGTTACCGTTGTGAATTCAACAGGTGAGCCTGGTTCCAGCTCTACTATTCTTGTCAGGGGTGCAACACAGATCGCCGGAAGCCAGAACCCGCTTATTATTGTTGATGGTGGTTTAATGGAAGGAAAACTTCAGGACATAAATGTGGATGACATTGAGTCAATTGAAGTTGTAAAAGGAGCTTCGGCAGCTGCCTTGTATGGTTCACGGGCAGGCAACGGAGTAATTGTAATTACAACCAAACGCGGGAAAGGTTTGGGCTTAAACGAAACTGTAATAACAGTTCGAAATGAATATGGCGTAAACCAGGTGGCCACGAAATACGATCTGACAAAATCACATGGTTATAAACTTGCCTCCGACTGGCAAAGTTTCAATACGTTTACCAAATTTGAAGGTGTAACTTATCCCGAAGGATACAGCGGTGGTTGGGGAGCTCTTCAGGGGGCACGCCAGCTTAAAGCTGACAGATACATGGATAATCCGTATGCAGTTTATTACGATAATCAGGATGAGTTTTACACTGGTAATGATTTTTATACCAATTATGTTAGTATTCAGAACAATACGGGAAGAACAAACTACCTGGTTTCATTTGAAAACTATGAGCATCGCGGAATTCTTTTCGATACCGATGGTTTTGACAGGAGGAGTTACCGGGCAAATATCGATCACCACATTTCTGATAAGTTTAATGTTTCGGCCAGTAATGTTTTTGTGCAGACTCATCAGAACTATCCGGGCGGAGACAGTAAATACAACGGGGGTATTTTCTTTAACCTGTTACTTACGGCTCCCGATGTGAACCTTGGAAATCCGAACCCCGACGGGCAGCCTTATGTCTTTTTTCCCGATC
>JAHYIT010000191.1 GCA_019429205.1 Mariniphaga sp.
CCATTAAGAGATTTAAATGCTAAAGCCGGAAAAGACTCCGAAAAGGTTAATCACCGGGCTAAAGCGCCGGTGTAAAAAATGATTGTTTGTTTTATGATTTAAAACGTGGAATTTGTCTTACACCCTTTAGTTAGTGAACCCTGACAAATTAAAAAAATCCTCCTCTTTTATGTAACTTTCTGTATTATAACTCGTTAAAAAATTCAAAATCAATAAGATGAAAATACTGAACAATCCTGGAATAAAAAGAATCAAACCATTCAGGACTTATCATTTTTTGATCACATGCATCCCGTTAATGATTCTATGTAGCTGCAAAAAAGACATGGATCCCCCGGGTCCAAAGTTCTCCCCCGAGCTGCTGACATCAACAATCTGGGGTGATGATACCATCTGTGGCTATTCCCAATCTGCGGAAGTAAAAACTTCAGCCAGACTCCATGGTTATGTGAGAACCTGTTCCTTAACTGATGTTTCGTTTGAATATTGGGAAAAAACTTCAGAAGTTAATACTGCAATTCCATCCAATAATTCTTTTGAAGGACCAGCGCATAAAAAGCTGGATGTTGCGTTAACCGGGCTCCTGCCTGAAACTGGTTACCATTACAGAATAAAGGCCGTTGATCCTTCCGGAACAAGTTATGGACAGGAACTGAAATTCAGAACATATAACTCCATGACGGTAAGCGATGCGGACAGCAATGTTTATTATACACTCACAATTGGTTCCCAGATATGGATGGCGGAAAACCTCAGAACCACAAAATACAATGATGGTACGGAAATACCCGAGGTCAGGAATAATTTAAACTGGACAGGGCTGAACACTCCGGGTTATTGCTGGTATGAAAATGATTCGCTGACTTACAGGAAAAGTTATGGCGCCCTTTACAACTGGCATACTGTGAACACGGGAAAACTTTGTCCGGTTGGCTGGCGTGTGCCTGACCGGCAGGACTGGACAACCCTTCTTCAATTCATTGGAGAGAATGCCGGGGATAAACTGACTGAGGGCAGTTTTGATCCCGGGGCTTCCCCAATAGACTATACAGAAGCGTCGAATGAAAGTGGCTTTTCAGCTAAAGATACAGGAGTGAGGGTTTTGGAAGAGGATTTTTTTCGCCTCTCGGGTTATACGTTATGGACCAGGGATGAGGAAAATGCTCAAAACGCCTGGAGAATATTAATCTCTCCGGGGTATGCAGGATTAAATGTAACCGACAAAAAAAATGGCCTGCCGGTAAGGTGCCTTAAAGATTAGTACAAGTCTTCCGGAACATCAGTGATGCAAAAAATTTAGAACGTAAAACAAAATAAATTAATGTCTGAAAAAATGAATATTTATACAAAAATATATTTCATACTCTCCATAATGATTACTGCCCCCGGGGTATTTGCACAAATAGTAAACCTGAAAGGCGGTGTAAATTTTGCCAATATGGCAATAACAGATAATCAAAACATCAGGGAGGATACTCAAATGAGATCCGGTTTTCATGCAGGTGCAACGTATGGATTTCCAACCGGTAAAAATTTAATTTTTGAAAGTGGATTATATCTTTCCTCTAAAGGATACAAATCAATTGACAAATTGATGCATCAGGGTCAAAATTATGAACACAGTGAGCAATTAAATCTTCTTTATCTGGAAATTCATCCCCTGGCAGTCAGAGCAATTACCAATCCCGGAATTGTTAAAATATATGGTACAGCCGGACCTTATTTAAGTTATGGACTGAAAGGAACAAGAAGAGAAGAAGATATAGCAGGCAGAAATTCTCATATTACAACAAATAAAATAGACTGGGGTTCCGGACGTGATGTTGGCCGGTTGGATTATGGACTGAGTCTGGGCGCCGGTTTATCAATTGATCCGATTCAGATTGGCGTAAGCTATAGTTTAGGTTTATTTAATATAAGAAATTCCTTGGGTGATATGATATTTCCAATTTTCGGTAAAGTGAGTGATTCTGCAAAAAATCATGTATTTGGTATTTCACTTGGCTATGAATTGTTTTAATTCTCTCATTTTCATAAGCTTTTCTTTCCAAATTTGTAATCCAGGCCAAACGTAATATCCAGGGCGTTTGCCTTTCCGGTGCCGCCCTGCTCATATTTCTGCTTTGAGGTAGTATAACCGGCAATTGCCGAGACATTCCATCGCTTGGACATGATATAAGCCATTTTGCCGGAGAAGCTTAATCCAAAACCATTGCCGGTATAGAATTCTTCCGAACCATCATACAGGTAAGCAGAAGAATAGCCTGCAGCAGGCATAAAATCGAACCGGAATTTGTCTGAGGCAGGAAGCGAAATTACGGGCCCGATTAATTCGGAATGAAAAGACCATTGCATAGAAATATTGTATCCTTCAACCGAATAGACGTTGTCAATTGATGTCCATTTCACACCAAAATAGTTCGTAAAAAAATACCCTACTCCCCCTTTGTAGCTGAATCCGTTCGTGTTCATGCCAGGGTAATTACTTACAGGCACATTGGCGGCAAATTCACCTCCGGCGCGTGCAAATCCAAAAGACGGGTCAATAAATCCCCGGTGCACAAATTTTGGAAGGACAGGTTTTTCATCAACATAAGAATAGTACTGAAGGCTGCCTTTGTATTTGTCAAAATTTTCATAACTGGTTCTCACCGGGAAACGGTCTTTCACTGAACCTGCAATTGCACCGGTACCCAATCCGATAATCCCAAAGTATAAACCGGAAACTGCAGTAAAAAAACCCTTTAGAAAAGCAATATCTGTCGCCGTTAATCCCAAAATAACTCCGGTCCCGGTTCCCAATACGGAACCAGCTATCAAACCTCTTCTTACACTTTTCTCCCTTCGCACTTTTAAAAGTTCAATGTTATTAAACTGAAACTCCGTAATCCGGTCGGATTGCAAAGATGGAACAAGCCAAACGGAAGAATCACCTGTTTCATAAAGCACTCCTTTTATAACATCAAAACTGTTCACCGGTTTCACCCAGGCTTCATAAACCTTTTTTTTGCTGCTCACATTTTCCTGTGCGGTTATTGTGAAGCAGGTTACCAGGGCCACTATTGCCAAAAATGTATGTTTCATAAAATTAAGTTATAGAATTCGTACCTCATAATTATTATTGCCACAAAAAACAGGGATACCCCTTCCCCTCATCAATACCCCAGACGGTTATAAAATCCCAGGTTTCAAAGGTTGCTTGTTGCATCATCTCTGCCGATGTTTTGGGAATGCCCCTGCCCGTGTCGGACTGCCCTGTAGTTTCCGTATCGTAGTAACTATACACAACGTCCCCTGAAAAATTCTCCCCAACCAGACCACCTGTATTATTATCTCCAGAAACGAATCCTGTTGCATAGCAGCACCTGATATATCCATTAAGATATTCTTCTCCATTAATCCCTACAAGCCCTCCGGCTTGGCTCTCTCCTGTAACATTTCTTGTTGCATAACAGTTAATGATATTCCCATCATTGGTGTTTTTACCGGCAAGACCACCAACCATTGTTATTCCGGAAACAGCTCCCAAGGCAAAGCTATTCCCGATCGTTCTGTTAACATTCACACCGATAAGTCCCCCGACAATATTTTCTCCTGTCACGCTCCCTGTTGCCTTACAATTTGTGATTGCCCCTCCCTGCATTCCACCGGCAAAACCGCCAACCCAATCTGTTCCGGAAACATTTCCGGTAGCAGTACTGTTTGTTATAAAACCCCAGTTCCAACCGACAAGACCACCTGTAAAATATACTCCTGAAACATCTCCCGTTACAGAACATTCATGAATTACTCCGTTATTCTTGCCAACAAGGCCGCCAATATCTTCCTCCCCCGAAACCCTGCCCGTAGCATAACAATTTTCGATCGTTCCATAATTAGAACTCACCAGTCCTCCGGCAACAAGTCCGCCAACATTATCTCCGATTTCATTTACTGAAACATCCCCCGTAGCATAACAATTTGTAATCGCTCCATCATTCATTCCAACAAGTCCCCCACTGCCCACCAATCCGGAAACTTTTACCCTGGCCTGACAGTCTGCTATGCTCCCATTTTCCTGATTAACACCCACAAGACCGCCATTATTGTATCCTGATCCTTCAATCTCCCCTGAAGCAGAACAATCGATTATATCTCCTCCGTTACTTCCAACCAAACCACCGGCATAAGACTCTCCTTTAATCAGAATGGATTCTATCGTTATATTTTTTAATACAGAGCCTGAGGTATATCCGAATAATCCAATATAGAAAAACATATCCTCATTCATCGTCAAATTGGAAATTCGATAACCATTGCCATCAAAACTGCCGGTAAATGGATCGTATTCATCGCCAATTGATTTCCATCCCGTGCCCGAACCATAATCAGACAGATCAACATGGGCAACCTGTTTGAAGTGTTTACCCAGGTTATACCTCACACCATCCAACTGTTTCAGTGTAGCAATCAGATAAGGATCTGCCAATGTACCTATACCTCCTTCAAATTCAAAAGGATCATCTTTTTTACAGCACGGGGTAAAAATCAATACAACGCCGGTAAAAATCAAAAAATAGTTCCAAATGGGTTTTGCTTTCATTATTTATTGATTCAAATAATAACATTGATAATATTGCAGCGAAGACCATACAAAATTGACGAAGTCCATTGCGTTAACTTAGCTTTGCTTTGTTTACAAATATTTCTTCATATAATTGGGAAAGCCACTCTTATTCCCACACCTGGCATTACTGATGGATAGAAATTTGCCCAAATAGATGAAGTTCCTTCACGTTCATATGAAAGTTGGATAATAGCACCGGCATCTATCTCAATCCTGCTTCCTTTTGAAATATGGAACTCTCTCCCAATCCGCATATTAAAATATGTGAATTTATCAATTTTCATATTTAATTCATCCCGCAAATAATTTAGCCCCAACCTCCCGTACCAGGGCCGCCTGACTGAAAATTTTGATAATCCCGCAAAGTGGTAATAAACATCACCTGAAACAGAAATCACACTTTCATTCTTTAATGGCATAAATCCAAAACAGATCCCTATTTGTGCCTGCTCAAGAAAATGATATCTTAAACCCAGGTTTAATAATTCAGGTAACCCTATTCCTGCTGATATATTTACTTTCTCTTGTCCAAATGACTTCATGCTGCTGCTGAAAAAAATGATGATCAGCAACAGAATGTAAAATGATGAATTTATTTTGTCTTTCATTATAAATTGGATTTAAAGTATTGTAAAAGAATATTCCAGAAGCCTGGATTTATTCTTTTTAAAAACCTCAAAAATTGATTGTCTGCCTTCAATTGGAGGTTTACAGTGTACAGCGTTTTTTTTTGAGGATGGCCCTGAGTCTTTAAGCCACTAAACGAAAAAATAAGTAGTAAAAATAAAATTACTCCTTTCATGACCATTGGTTATAGATTCATCCTCAAGTTAATCAATAATTCGCAGAATAAAAAATGTTTTTTGTATTTTCCAATCAGGTCTTATTATTTGCCGGAGTTTCCTCAGAAAACACTGTTAAAATAGCTGAACGATAACAATGAAAAGCATTTTTAAGAAAATAAATCTGAAACGAGCATGTAAAATATTTACACCCAAGGTGATGATTAAAATACATGCGAGTTCTCCCGGAGGGATTCCTTCGGAGCATACTATACATTTGAAAGTAAACAATTTTAATAGTATGAAATGTCATTTTTTAAAAGATTCCTTAAAAAAATTACGTAACTTGTTAAAAAAAAATGCAACCTACATTGTATAAGGGAATTGTCCGGAAATTGCTTTTGGCCGTAATTTTCCAGTCTGTGGTATTCTTATGCCATTCGCAGAATCATTCAATTCATGATTCTGTTGAAGAATCGATGTACCGTATACCTTATGATCTCAAACCGCAAGAATGGGACAAAGTACAAAAGATTTGGAGCAAAAATAGCCACCCGGTAAGGGTTCATCTGACAAATGATTCTGTACTATTGGGACAGATCCTTAATTATAATGACTCGGCACTCATCCTCTGGTCTGATGCGCACTCTTTTTTCAATCCTTATACTATTGACAGACATATAACTATGACAGACAATGCTTCTGTCAGATATATATTCGACCATTCCGGGTTTTCTACTGAATTTTGGAAGAGGGGTGTTTTCCTTGGGACAATTGGAGGTGCAGGAATTGGAACTGTACTGGTAATATTTATAGGACAGGGGTGGGTTCCGTTTTATTTCGCACTAATCCCTGCTGCACTGGGAACCGGAACAGGGTATCTCTTTGACCAGGCCAGATGGAAAAAAGATGCAGATGAATCACAAGTACCAATAAATTTTACCGATTTGTCCGATGCTGAAAAAAAAAGATTTTTTACTTTCCCCGATGGATTACCAGAAAAAGTCTCTGATAAAAATCGGCTGGTACACCGGGATTCTGCTGCTTTTATGCAACTTACCTTTGACGATATCCTTGCAAAATCTCCTCAGGCAAAACAAATATTCCGTACCACAACATTCAGCATTGCAGGTCAGTATGTTGGATCACTTCCCGCCTTCAATTACCCTGAATCAAAATTATTTTTGCCAGGGTTTGGATTGTCAGCCCGGTTCAATATTACCAGCAATCTCTTTTCAGCATATTATTTCAGATATATCCACTCTTATAATATTGACAATGACTATTTTGACAGTTCAGGTTTTAATGAAGAATTTACGTTGAATAATAAAAGCCATACCCTCTCTTTTCAATACGCCCCCATTACTCCTGACAGATTCTTGACAAGAAGATTTGAAATCGCTGCAGGCATAGGGGTATCTTTAAATTCGCTTGATTTTCAATTAATGAAATTTGGAAGGTTTATTCAGTTTTCTGAAG
>JAHYIT010000192.1 GCA_019429205.1 Mariniphaga sp.
ACCTCCAAATAAATCTGTCAAGCAATACGTAACAGTTTTTTCAGCATCGCCGCCCCGTCTGAATGGTGTTGCTTATCAGCGAAGCAATAAAGAATATGCTCGATATTTTCCTCCTCAATTTTTTTATTCAATAAATTTATAAGCGTGAGTGTTCTCGCCTTCGCTATATCACCGACCATTTGTTTCGACCTTGTTTTTCTCAGGGTAGAATTTCTGTACCACTCAAGAAATAGAATTGATAGCAGGGCAATACTGACAAAACGGGCGTAAGCCGTAAAAGAATTTCCCCTGAATTTGTCGAATCCTAGAACACTTTTCATCTCGCGGAAAAAAATCTCAATCTGCCAGCGCAGTTCGTAATACTCAAGGATATCCTTGCAGGATAATGTGTCATCGTTAGTGATAAGAACTTTGTATGTAGCACCATCAGTTTTATTTCCCTTCTTTTTTTTCTGTTTCCATGAATATGTGACGCAGACCGAACCTAAGCCGGCAACGGTCACATTCTCAGTGTGGGCGCTGTATTCGCGCTTTGTTTTTCGTCCTGGCTCGGACAAGCGACGATAGGCTGTTGTCTTTTCCTGACCTTCAACCAGAAAGATTTTTTTAAAGAGATTTTTACGATTAAGATTGTATCTTCTTTTATGAAGGGTAACCGCAGTACGATTGCCTTGCTTATCTGACAAACAACGACGACTATCAGCAGGAATGATGTATGAGTATCCCATTTCAGTACATGCATTATGAACAGTTTTTCCCTCGAAATACTCGTCAGCAAGAACACATAACTTATTCATGTTCGGGGGAACGGGCATTTCATGAATCATCTGTACAGCCAGTTCAACCTGGGTTTTGAATTTCATCCTGTACTTTTTACAATATTCTTTTGTGTAATACGGCATTGCTGGAAGCGGGAATCTTGAACCATCAGGAGACAGAAGAATCCCCATAAGAAACATATGGGCTTTAGTGCTCGGATACCCGCTCTTGTCATTATTTTTCTTTTCCCGGTATTTTATCGCGTTTTCAATTTTTGCAAACCCGCCTCGCCTGGTAGATGTCCCATCAATAACCAGAAACCAAACACCTTTACGTTGTTTTGTAAATGATGAAAGAATAATCATAAGCGCGCTGAACAATATCTTGTCCGGATTAAATTTTATTGTCGAAAAAAAACGAGATATTGAAGACCTGTTCCTTGACTCGGTAAGTACTTTGCCTGCGATGACCGAATAATTCGGATTACCAAAGGACATAAGTATCGAGGTGATAATCCTCGGGATAATCTTTTGTTGACGGATCGTCATTTGACTGTGAATGATTTCACAGAACTCGCTTACTGGTCGTGGGACATTAATTATCATTGTTTCGATCCTCCATCAAGCGATCAAGATTGGCTGTTGCGATCTTCTGAATATCCGCTTTCGCCTTCTGATAAGCTTTAATCCCTCTCTGTATCCTTTTCACTTCGTCTAGTCGAATATAACGGGTCACAGTACGATTATCTTTCTTCCATGTAAGGTGCCAGAATACTTTCCCGTTTCTGTTTACTTGTGAAATCGAGCCGCAGTAAAGATTTTCAAAGTCAATTTTTGGTTTCATTGCTTTCCTCCTGTTGTATTATAAGTACATATACTTATATTGCTTATATAAAGCAAGGTAAGCGTCACATAAACCACATCTTTACAACCACTTAATTCCGGTATATACTCCTCAAAAAAAAATTTAAGGAGTAACCCGATGGATGAAAAAACAAACAAAAGACAAAAACGTACCGAAGAGAACAGGGTCTATCATGTGAGAGAATGGGAAACAAGCAGGCTGACAATAAGTGAATACAGCAGAAGGCATGGTATCCATCCGAGTGTTTTGTCCCGATGGATCAAAAAATTTACCACTGCAAAACAGGCTGAATCATTCATTCGAGTGGATACAGAACAATTTCCATCCTTCAATACCCTACATCATGTAGAGCTGCTTTTGCCGGGTGGAATTACACTCAGGTTTGAATCCGGAGTAATTCCTGCTATCGTAAACAACATATTAAAAACCTCAGGAGGTTTCTAATATGTTTGGTGATTTTCACAATGTAAGAGTATTTCTAAAACCCGGCATAACTGATTTTAGAAAATCAGTCAACGGGCTTTCGATTATGGTTGAAGAGGCAATGAAAGAGAATGTATTTTGCGGAGACCTTTTCGTATTCTGCAACCGCGGCAAAAATAAAATAAAAATTTTGTATTATGATCGAAACGGTTTTTGCCTGTGGTATAAACGTCTGGAGGCGGACAAATTCCGATGGCCAAAAAATTCAGGAGAGCGCGTGGAAATAACACGCGAAGAATTGATGTGGCTGCTTCACGGTCTTGACTTCAGAAGCGCGCATCGCGAGAGAAAGTACAAACAGGTGTCATGAAAATAAAAAAAAATTGAGCTGAGAAAAAAAATTCTTGCGTCAGCATGAGACATAATAAACAATGAACTCATGCTGACGATAATACCTGAACAACTTCCTGATGATATTGATGCCCTGAAGGTTCTCATACACAAGCTTGAAAAAAATTATAAAGTTCAATTCAAATTGTTCGAAGAAAAAATCGCATGGTTAAATTCGCAACTGTTCGCGAGAAGAAGTGAGAAGCTAACTCCTGAAGATATACAGCAGTCACTTCTTTTCGATGAGTCTGAACAGATGATGGTCGATGAGGACACAGTACCAGCTGAAACCGAAGAAGTGAAAATTTCTTCATACACCCGAAAGAAAGGAACCAGAAAGAAACTTCCTGACTGGCTGCCACGCATAGATGTGATTCATGACCTCGCTGCCGAAGACAAAGTACTGCCAGATGGAAGAGAGCTAAAGAAGATCGGGGAAGTGGTATCAGAGAAGTTGGATATCATACCGCCGAAATTTCAGGTGATCCGCAATATCCGATATAAATACGCAGTTCCTGAGAATACAGCGGAGATTAGCAACGATGACAATGAAGAAGAACAACCCGGAGTAGTAGTCGCTGCCCTTCCACCGCAGCTTATAGAGAAGAGCATAGCAACTCCAGGTCTTGCTGCTTTTTCGATTGTTTCCAAATTTTGCGACGCGCTTCCTTTTTACCGGCAATCAAAAATATTTGCGCGTGTTGATATTGACCTTCCACGCGCCACACTGTGTCGATGGCCGATTATGATACACGGGAAATATCGTGATTTCTTTTTGCTGATGCGCGAAGAGATCCAGCGCTATCCGGTGATAGGAATAGACGAAACACGAGTACAGGTGCTGGATGAACCCGGCAGAAAAAATACTGACACTTCATATATGTGGGTGTTCCGCGGACAAGGCGCAGAGAAGCCGACAATACTTTTCGAATATAATCCGAGCAAGTCAGCCCATGTTGCCCTCGAACATTTAAAAGATTATGAGGGCTGTATCCAGACTGACGGGTATTCTTCGTATGATTCCTTGCTGCGCGGAAAAAATGCCAGTCACGCCGGTTGTTGGGCTCATGCCCGAAGAAAATTTTATGACGCAGCAAAAAATACAAGCAATGATTCTAATGCGAGTGCTGCGATTTCGTTCATCGCAAAGTTGTATGCAGTTGAGAATGAAGCTCGTGAAAAAAAATTATCAATCGAAGAAATCAAGGAAATACGTAATAAAAAATCCCGGCCTGCCATTAACGGGTTCAGAGAGTGGATCGACAATAAAGTAGATCATATTCCACCGAAATCACTTCTGGGCAAAGCAATTCGATATACATTGAATGAATGGGATAAGCTGCTGCTATATCTGGATGACGGCACTATCCCAATTGACAACAATCTTGTAGAAAATACGATCAGACCCTTTGTTGTTGGCAGGAAAAACTGGCTTTTTTCTGGAAGCCCGGACGGGGCTCACGCAAGCGCAGCATTCTACAGTATCATCGAAACCGCAAAAGCATGCGGCCATGAACCCTACTGGTATTTACGTCATCTGTTTGAATGTCTGCCCTATGCTAAAAACAGGGATGAACTGCGGGCTCTGCTACCTCAGTATATTGAACCTGACGAAATACCCCGGAAAACTGACCTGTAGTTTATGTGACGCTTACGAATAATGACACGAGTTCATGAAAATTGTGAATTGAGAAATCTTTCTACGAACACCATTTTGTCGTATTCCCGCTGTATAAGAAAATTTTTTGAATTTTATCCTGATTTAGAACCCGGTTCTCAGGGAACCGAAGACATAAGAAATTATTTACTTCATTTAAAAAAAGAAAAGAAGCAATCAATCAGTACACTTGATACAATATATTCTGCTATCAAATTTTTATACAATACCGTTTTAGGGAAACCATGGGAGCTCTCGCCAGTACCAAGAGTTAAATCAGAAAATAAATTGCCGGTTATTTTATCAAGTGAAGAAATTATCAATTTGTTAAATGCTGCTGTGAACATTAAGCACAAAGCTATCTTAAGCGTGATTTATTCGGCAGGTTTACGTGCGACAGAAGCAGCACAGCTTAAAATCAGCGACATTGACAGCAAGCGGATGCAGATAAGAATTGTAAATTCAAAAGGGGCAAAAGATAGATACACAATACTATCAGAGAAAACCCTGCATATTCTACGAGAATACTGGAAGGAATACAGACCCCAGGACTGGTTATTTCCAAGCAAATATATAAAGGACCATATATGCTACAAAGGAATTTCATTTATCTTCCATAAATATAAAAAAATTGCAGGGATTACAAAACCGGTCAGCGTCCATAGCCTGCGTCACAGTTTCGCGACACACCTGCTTGAGAATGGTGTGGATCTGCATCACATACAACTTCTTTTGGGACATAGTTCTCCAAAGACAACAACGGTCTATCTTCACGTTAGAAGAACTGATTTGCAAAAGATAGTCAGCCCTTTTGATATTATCATTAAAAGTTCTGATAAATTTTATCTCAGAAATTCTTAATGATTGAAGTACAGGATATATTTCGACAGTACGGGGAATCATATCGCAAAAAGTATGCCGAAAAGATTTCATCAGTACAGCATAAAGTTATACGGCATATTATGATGTGCAGAACGGCAGAGCTGGGCGGTCATGTTGATCATTGCGATGCATGCGGCCACGAAAGGATTTCATATAACTCATGCAGAGACCGGCATTGCCCAAAATGCCAATTTCTTAAAAAAGAGAAATGGTTGGAAGATCGGCTGAACGATTTTCTTCCCATCAATTATTTTCATGTAGTCTTTACTGTGCCGGATATCCTGAATCCAATAATACTCAATAATCAGAAACGCATGTATGATATTTTTTTCAGGTGTGTATCTGAAACTCTAAAAGAATTTTCATGGGACGCAAAATATCTTAGCGCTCATATAGGTTTTATTTCTGTGCTTCACACATGGGGTCAAAACTTATCGTTTCACCCGCATATCCATTGTATCGTCACCGGCGGGGGACTTTCTGGAGACAAGAGTAAATGGATAAATTCAAGAGAGCAATATCTGTTTCCGGTAAAAGCAATGGGCGCGTTATTCCGGGGGAAGTATTTGTATTTCATGAGGCAGGAATATAAAAACGGTTCAGTTAAAACTGAATTATCCGAAATAGAATTTTCTGAATTGATCAATGAGTTATATAAAAAAGGCTGGGTTGTTTATTCAAAACCTCCTTTTAAAAAACCTGAAACTGTTTTTCAATATCTTGCCGGATATACCCACAGAATCGCCATCAGTAATCATCGAATAGTTGCGATTAAAGATGAGCAGGTTATCTTCAAGTGGCGTGATTACGCAGACAATAATAAGAAAAAGATAATGTCTTTACATGCCCATGAATTTATCAGGCGATTTCTTCTTCATGTTTTGCCGAAGAGGTATGTTAAAATCAGACACTTCGGATTATTCGGAAACAGAAACCGAAAAAAATTATTAGAAAAATGCAGAAAAATTCTAAAAGTTTCAGATGATTTCCACGCGAGAAATGTTGAGACATGGAAAGAGATATTTCATCGGTTAACCGAAATAGATATTGACTGCTGTCCTGAATGCGGCAAAGGAACAATGATTATTGTCAGAGAAATTAAACCATGGAACAATAGAGGTCCATGATGAATATAGCCGCAATTCAAAATACATTATTCAGTTTTTTAATTAAATCTGACAATACGGACAGTCATCACTTTATTTATCAAAAAATAGAATTCTTGAATACCGATCAAAAAATGCTGCTAAAAAATAATTTTAATCAAAAATTACTAGTACCGAGTAATGTGAGAAAAAATCCGCGACAAAACACTTTTAGTTCTAAAATAAGAAATGCATTTTCGTGCTATGCTGCATGAATTGTACTTGATTGAATCCCCATAGTGATAAGAGATTATTTCCACGATAGTGCTGAAGCGGTTTCGTTCAAGACAGCTTATATCACATTAAAAGGCAAATGTGATATAACCCTAATACATTATCGGAAGATCGCGGCATTTAACAGAGTTGATTCGTGCGTGGAGTGATCTCTTTTCCTTTGATGGATAAAATTAATTCTCACAGTAGTGGCAGCAGCAGTAGCAGAGGGTGTGGTGTTGTGAGTATCCGCTTCCGGTTTTCCGGATAGTCACAACTCCACACCCTGTTAATGGACAGGATCACAGCTGAAGAAACAGGGATCACCCCGGCCAACAAAACCGGCACGTCGCATAATTGACAGCAGGCGGTTCGCTGAACGCTTCACCCAAATTCAGGCAAAGCCTGAACTTCGCCTGCCTCAGCAATTATACGACATGCACGGATGCATTAGTGCCGCGGTGCCATGGACGGCAAGGAGCGGCCGACATGCCTACTGGTGAAATCATATCCCCCGGCCGTGGATATATGG